>DATFKV010000252.1:0-7113 GCA_035268465.1 Cryomorphaceae bacterium
GCTTATGGCTGATTTAATCGCCGAAAAAGTTTTTAACCGTCCTTCATTCAGCTGGGGATCGAAGAAAAATTCTACAGATGCGCGGACGGCCTACTTGAACGCAGTGAAACTTGGAGACGAGAATGACTACGGTTCCCTTATCGAATTTGCGCGTTCTTAAAAAAGTTTGATTCCACGTTCAGCCCCTTCACATGGCAACACCTTATTTTCTGTTTGATAATATTCCTACTTTAGCCGACTGTTATGGCTTCTACTCCTGACAAGTACGCAAGAAGAAGGGCGCGAACCAGCGCTGTCTCAACGGTTATCGGCATCAGCCTGGTGCTGTTTATGTTGGGTATTTTGTCCATCTTGATTCTCAATGCCCAAAAACTTTCCACCTATGTAAAAGAGAGCATTCGGGTAGAAGTTTTTTTGAATGCTGATCTTGGCGAAGGGGAAATTACTCGACTCAAAAAAGAAATCGACGCCGAGCCTTATTCTCGTGCTACGGAATACATCAGTAAAGAAGAATCTGCCCGACAGCTTCAGGAAGATCTCGGAGAAGAGTTTATGGATTTCTTAGATTACAATCCCTTGCCGGGATTGATCGATCTGAAACTGAATGTGGACTACACCCATCCCGATAGTATCTCGGCTATTGCCGATGCGATAGAACTTCGCGGAGGAGTGAATGAGGTGGTTTACAGCCCTAACCTGATCAGGCAGATTGAAACGAACATTAACAAAATTGGCTTAGCACTCATGGCTTTCAGCATTCTGCTGCTGCTCATCGCCATTGCTTTGATTAATAACACCATTCGACTCACCATTTATTCCAAGCGATTTGTCATCCGAAGTATGCAGCTGGTCGGAGCTACGGGCGGTTTTATTCAAAGACCGTTCATTTGGAACGGCATCTTACAAGGACTTTATGCGAGCTTCATAGCCATCTTATTGATTCTGGGAATTCTCTTTGCCATCAGGCACGAAGTTCCTGAGTTTTTTGAGTTTAATGACCTGATAATGTTTGTTAAGCTCTTTGGACTCGTAGCTCTCTTGGGGATGATTATTTCAGGAATATCCACGTTATTTGCAGTAAGGCGTTATTTGAGAATGGACGCTTCTAAAATGTATTGAATCCAATGAGCACAACTGAGAATCAAGAAAAGGAAAGCTTTGCATTAAGCACTAAGAATTACAAACTAATGCTGATTGGCATCGCCGTAGTAATCTTGGGCTTCATTCTGATGATCGGCGGCGGCACCGAAGACCCGATGGAGTTTAGTGAGGATATTTTTAGCTTTCGCAGAATAACTTTGGCTCCGATTGTGGTAGTCATCGGATATGTCGTTATCTTCTACTCCATTATCAAAAAGAATACCTCGTCCCAAGCTGAAGCATGAGCATTCTAGAGGCCCTCATCTTGGGCATCATTCAGGGCCTTACGGAATTTCTTCCCGTGAGCAGTTCAGGTCATTTGGAATTGGCCAAAGCCATAATTGGTGATGATCTTGAGGCTGGCGAGAGCATGCTGTTCACCATCGCTCTACACGGGGCTACTGCTCTCAGTACGGTTGTAGTTTTCCGAAATGACATTGCCGATCTTTTCAAAGGTCTATTTGAATTCAAATGGAACGAAAGCACCAAATTCGCCGCGTTCATCGTGGTCAGTATGGTGCCTGTTTTCTTCGTGGGCGTCTTCTTCAAAGATGAAATCGAAATGCTATTCGAGGGGAATCTTCTGCTGGTAGGCTGCTCTCTTATTTTTACGGCAATTTTGCTTTACAGCACCACCCGAATTCCTGCGAAAGCGGGAAAGGTCACTTTTGGCAGAGCACTGCTGATCGGATTTGCACAGGCTGTCGCAGTACTGCCGGGAGTTTCTCGTTCGGGTTCTACCATTTCCACCGCACTACTCTCTGGCGTAAGCCGCGAGCGTGCTGCTCGGTTTTCATTCCTCATGGTTTTGCCGGTCATCTTCGGCGCCATGATCTTGGAGTACAAAGACTTTCTTGAAGCTCAACCTTCTCGAAATATCGACAACCTAGCACTGATTACCGGATTCACTGCTGCCTTTTTTGCAGGAATTCTGGCCTGCCGATGGATGATCGCTATTGTGAAAAAAAGTAAGTTGGACTATTTCGCTTACTACTGTCTGGCCGTGGGCGCCATTGCCATTGGTTACTCTCTTTACGCATGATGGATTATAGCAAGCTTACGGTTGAAGATTTTCAAGAAGGTCAATTGTTATTGATTGACAAGCCACTTACTTGGACCAGTTTTGATGCCGTAGCAAAGATTCGGTATGCCATTCGAAAGAAGTTTAACTTAAAAAAACTCAAGGTGGGTCACGCGGGCACGCTCGATCCTTTGGCCACCGGCCTGCTGATCATCTGTACAGGCAGGTTTACTAAGAGAATTGCCGACCTCACCGTTGAAAACAAAACCTATACAGGCACTTTCAAGCTTGGCTCCACTACTCCTTCCTACGATTTGGAAACAGAAACGGAGAATCACCGGTCTACCGATCACATTACGGAAGAATTGGTGCAGGAAGCGGTGAGTAAAATGAGCGGTCCCATTATGCAAATGCCCCCCATTTTCTCTGCCAAGAAGGTGGATGGAAAGCGTGCCTATATCTCTGCCAGAAAGGGGAAAGATGTTAGATTGGAAGCCCGACCGGTCATCATCAGCAAATTCGAAGTCGACACCTCTTGTTTACCCGAGGTGAAATTTGAAATTGAGTGCAGCAAAGGGACCTACATAAGATCAATTGCCCGCGATCTTGGCGAGGCATTGGAGTGTGGAGCTCACTTAAGTGAATTGCGCCGTTCAAAAATCGGTGATTATTCGGTAGAAAATGCCACCGACCCTATTGAATTTCAACGCTTGGTGCAGGACAATAACGAAGATGTTTAAAATGACTTAGAAAGCTCAACGTTATTCATTAACTTCGCAGCCGCATTTTTTTGTCCATACAAACGCCTTTTGAATGAAGCTTTCAAAGTTCAAATTCAATCTTCCTAAAGAACTTATTGCACAATACCCTGCTCCTAACCGAGACGAGAGCCGCCTTTTGGTCTTGAATCGCAAAACAGGAGAGATCGAACACAAAATGTTTAAAGACGTCCTCGACTATTTTAGCGAGAACGACAGTTTTGTGATGAACAACACCAAGGTTTTTCCTGCTCGCCTTTATGGTAACAAGGAAAAAACGGGTGCTAAGATCGAGGTATTCTTGCTACGTGAACTGAACCGCGAAAGCTTGTTGTGGGATGTTTTGGTAGACCCCGCTCGTAAAATCCGAATTGGAAACAAACTCTACTTTGGAGAAAATGACGAACTGGTAGCTGAAGTAATCGACAATACCACATCCAGAGGAAGGACTTTGCGTTTCTTGTTTGACGGTGCTTACGAGGATTTCAAAAGCACGATGATGTCGTTGGGAGAAACTCCCGTACCAAAGTACATCGACCGTCCGGTAGAAGAGTTGGACTACGAGCGTTACCAAACGATCTTTGCGAAAGAAGAGGGCGCCGTGGCTGTACCAACCGCCGGATTGCATTTCAGCCGCGAATTGATGAAGAGGATGGAGCTCAAAGGAATTCACTTTGCACCCATTACACTTCACGTGGGACTGGGAACTTTCCGTCCGGTAGAGGTTGAAGACCTTACCAAACACAAGATGGACAGTGAGCAAATGGCTATCAGCGAAGAATCTGCCGAAATAGTGAACAAGACCAAACTGGCAAAAGGAAAAGTTTGCGTGGTGGGCACCACCGCCATGCGTGCCGTGGAAACTTCCGTTTCTACAGAAGGTTTATTGAAGCCGTTCGAAGGGTGGACCAATAAGTTCATTTTTCCTCCTTACGAATTTTCGATTGCCGACGCCATGATCAGCAACCTCCACGCTCCTGAAAGCACCTTGCTTATGCAAGTAGCTGCCTTCGGCGGATACGAAAATGTGATGGCTGCTTACAAGGTAGCCATTAAAGAAAAGTATCGATTCCAGGCTTATGGAGACGCTATGCTCATAATTTAAAACCATGGCAAAGAGGGCGGTAATCATTGTGGCGGGAGGTACCGGCACCCGCATGAACCTCAACACGGCCAAGCAATTTTTACCCCTCGCAGAAAAGCCCGTTTTGCTTCACACCTTTGAAGCGTTTAGACTTTATGATCCCGAGCTTCAGTTTATTTTGGTGCTCTACAAGAGCCTTCACGGCGAGTGGAAGAAAATTCAAAAAGACTACGGTTTCGACTTGGAACACACGGTGGTTGAAGGCGGAAAAGAGCGCTTTCACTCCGTTAAAAGCGGAATAGCCGCCCTGGCTGATGAAGTCGAATTGGTCGCCATCCACGATGCAGTGAGGCCATTCGTTTCTGCCGACACCATCGAACGTTGTTTTAATAGCGCCGCCAAATCGGGAGCAGCCATTCCCGCAGTACCCGTAACCGATACCATCCGCCGAATGGATGGAGACTCCAGTCGCACCATTCCCAGAAATGAGTTGGTAGCCATCCAAACTCCGCAGTGCTTTAAAACGGATATTCTGAAAAAAGCCTACCAAACGGATTACCAAAGCATTTTTACCGACGACGCTTCCGTGGTAGAATACATGGGTCAACCCGTTGAAATAGTGGAGGGAAACAGAAGAAATATCAAAATTACGACGAGAGAAGATTTGCTGATTGCAAATTCATTCTTAAAAGGCTAACCCGCCGTTTCTTTTTGCGTATCAGGAAGGGTATGCCCCTTAAGAAGCTCATTTTTCCGTCGCTTTTCACGCTGTGTATTCTTTCCGCTTTTTTGATTTTTGCCGATCGCGCTGAGCCCGAGAGAAATTTCATCAGACCCGTAGACAATCAACTTCTGATTATCGGTCATCTCACAGCGACGGAGGGACTCAACTTTGCTTCGGATGTAGCCCTTCTCCAAGACGACTCTTTCACAAAAGTTAGTGGGGTTCCGACTTTTGGTTTTAGTGATTCAAAACACTGGCTTCGGCTTAGAGTATTGAATTTTGAAAATCGCGATATCGATCGGATTCTGGAAGTCACGAATCCAATTTTGAACGAGTGCAATCTCTACGAAGTAGAGGGAGGTCAAAGTTATGCTTTGTTCCGCACCGGCGATCAGAAAGAGTATAAAGAACGACCCATCGATCACCGCAACTTTCAATTTCCCATTCGCATCGAAGCAAACAAGTCCAAAGAGCTGTTGCTGCGCGTTTCATCGGAAGGAGAGCAATTGCAAGTTCCGTTGAAACTTTGGGAAAAAACGAACCTCGACAGGCAAGATGGAACCGACCGATTGCTGAGGGGAATTTATTTTGGTATTATCCTTTTCGTGTTGATTTTCAACTTATTCCTCTACATAATCATCCACGATAAGAGTTCCCTCTTTTACGTGATCTACATTTTCGCATTGTTGATGCTACAGCTATCGCTTAGCGGATTTGCATTTGAGTACCTATGGCCTGAATCGACTTACTTGGCCAATATTGCCAACCCCTTTTTCGCATCGATAAGCATCTTTGCACTCATTCGATTCACGCAGACATTTCTGAATCTGAAGGAATTCTATCCTCGGATTTATAAGTCGCTTCACATCATGGGAGCCCTGGTGGCGGCAAATTCGCTTTTGGCGCTCATTCACACCCCTTTCTTTTTTAAGTTTTCGGTATTGAGCATCAACGTGATGGCTTTGATATTGAACATTGCCATCATTCCCATCGTGGTGGCCGTGGTAAAAAAGCAGTTTCGTCCGGCGAAGTATTTTCTCATTGCCTTCATCGTGCTGGTAGGGAGTGTCTTCTTTTTTATCCTGAATAATTTCGGCATCATTTACAGCGACTTCTATGCTGCGTATGGATTGCAAATCGGATCGGCCATTGAGGTTATTTTATTGTCTTTTGCGATCGTCGATAAGTTCAAGCTCTTTCGAGAAAAGTCTTACGAGAGGCTAAAGACGATCAACAACATGAAGGCCAAGGCCAATGAGAAATTGGAAAAAGAGGTAGTAATAAGAACCCGCGAAATCAGTGAACAGAAGCAGGTGGTAGAGCAACAAAAGGACGAAATTCTGGATAGCATTCGGTACGCCGAACGGATTCAGAAGTCCTTACTGCCTTCCGATGATAAGGTTAAGCGAATTTTTCAGGATCATTTTATTCTGTTTAAACCGCGAGATATTGTCAGCGGAGATTTTTATTGGGTGGGTGAAACTTCTGAGGCTTTCCCGTGGCAAATGGGGAATAACTTAAAACTCTTTGCGGCAGTAGACTGCACGGGACACGGCGTGCCCGGGGCTATGATGAGCATGCTGGGCTATCAGGCGCTGGAGCAATGCACCCTTCGATCAGACCTCACTAATCCCGCGGAGGCACTGAACTTCATCAACAATGCCATCGTCACTTCACTAAACGAGCAGCGCGATGGAGATATTCAAGTAAAAGATGGAATGGATATGGTGCTTTGTGCTTATCACGAAGAAACACGAACACTCAGTTTTGCCGGAGCCAAGAATAGCATGTACATCGTTCGAAGTGGTGAACTCATTGAACTGAAAGGAGACCGTATATCAATAGGCAGCGGCATTATCGAAAACGCCAACGAAGGCTTCACGGTTAAAACCGTAGTTCTGGAAGAAAATGATTCGGTCTATACCTTCACCGATGGTTTTCCCGATCAGTTTGGCGGTCCGAAGGAGAAAAAGCTTAAGTCAAAAAATCTTCTTGATTTCATCCTTGAATTAAGCCACGAAAAAATGGAAAATCAAAAGGCGCAATTGGCCGAATTCTTTTCAACTTGGAAAGGAGAAGCCGAGCAAATTGATGATGTCTGCCTGATGGGAATTCGCATCCATTGAGTATGAAGTGAAGTGAATAAAACATTCGCTTGGCTTATTGCTCATCGAGCAGGGAGAAACAGATCCCATTGATGCTACCCACATCAACTCACTCATGCAAAGCAGTTTTGATGTTTTTTAAGACATCAGTACTTCGAATTCGAAAAAACTTTTTCTTCAATAGAATCTTTTTTTTGTAGCATCGCTATATTGCGGGTTCTCAAATCTATGTTTCATGCAGAAAATACTATTTATTCTTGCGGTTCTTTTCGCTGCAAACT
>DATFKV010000253.1:0-2346 GCA_035268465.1 Cryomorphaceae bacterium
AATGGCTCTGTATTGATCGATCAGGAAACTTCCGCCTTTGTAATTAAGCAACCACTGAACTTCAATGTCGTTTTGCAGAATCCAGTAGGCAATGCCGTAAGCCTTCATGTGGTTCTTTTGCGAGTCATCCATTTGGATGAGGATTTTGGCAGCAGAACCGTTTAAGGCAAATGCCAGAAATGCTATGAATAGGAGCCCTTTTTTAAAATGGAGAATCTTCGTCATTGTCTTTTTTGAAAAAATCATCATCGCTGTTCTCGTTCATGCGTGATTGCATGGTGATGGTTTGAAACCGATCAAAATCCGAGCCACCCGGAAGCGCTCCCTGATCACCGTACACCGTTTCCAAGTTTTCGAACTTGGCAAAGTCTTTCACAAACTTCAGTGAAACCGTATCCAGCGCTCCGTTTCGGTGCTTGGCGATGATCACTTGTCCGATTCCCAACAATGAATTTCCTTCTTCATCTTGGTCGAGATCGTAATATTCAGGACGGTAAATGAATGAAACGATATCAGCATCCTGCTCAATGGCTCCCGATTCACGGAGGTCAGAAAGCATAGGCTTTTTGTCGCCACCTCTGGTCTCTACCGCACGGCTCAACTGAGAAAGCGCGATAATTGGTATGTTCAATTCCTTTGCAATCGTTTTAATAGAACGTGAAATGGTCGAGATTTCTTGTTCTCGGTTTCCTTTATCACTTCCCGCCGTCATTAGCTGAAGGTAGTCGACGATGATGAGCTGAATGTCATGTTTCGATTTAAGTCGGCGAGCCTTTGCTCGCAATTCAAATACCGAGAGAGAAGGTGTATCGTCGATAAAGATGGGAGCAGTACTCAACTTTTTGATGCGGGTGTGCAACTGCGTGAACTCGTGGTCTTCTAAATTCCCCTTTCTGATTTTCTCCCCTTTGATTCCCGTTTCGGAAGAAATCAAGCGATTTACCAACTGAATGGAGCTCATCTCCAAACTAAAAATGGCTACCGGCAAATTGAAATCGACTGCAATATTTCGAGCCATCGAAATAACGAAAGCCGTTTTACCCATACCGGGACGAGCCGCTATGATGATCATGTCTGACTTTTGCCAACCCGCTGTGATTCTATCCAGCGCGTGGAATCCCGAAGGCACACCACTTACGCCGTCCACATTTTTCTTGGCGGCTTCGATGTTTTCAATGGCTTGCTTGAGAACATCACTCATGGTATCGTACTCCTTTCGGATATTTCCCTGCGCTACCGTAAAGAGGTCTCGCTCGGCTTTGTCTAATAGGTCGAAAACATCGGTGCTTTCCTCATAAGATTCTTTGATGGTTTCGGAGGAAATACGGATCAATTCCCGCAAGATGTGCTTTTGCGAAATGATTCGAGCATGAAACTGAATGTTTGCGGAACTTGCTACCCGATTTGTGAGGAAACTGATGTAATAGGCTCCGCCCACAATTTCCAAATCCCCTGATTTTCGAAGCTCTGAGGTAACCGTCAAAATGTCTATCGGTTCCGAACGCTGAAACAGATCGTGGATAGCTGTAAATATCTTCTGGTGACTCTCTTTGTAAAAAGATTCGGCTTTGAGAATATCAATAACCTCATTCACCGCCTCACGCTCCAACATCAATGCACCCAGCACAGCCTCCTCGAGATCAGTTGCCTGAGGAGGGATTTTGCCTAGTTCGTTGTTTTGTATGGGAGGCCTGCTTGCTGTCTTGCGCCAATTATCGGCCTTTTTTTGCGAAATTTCGTCCATTATTCAAAGATACAATCTCTACCTCGCCAGCCCTATTTTTTGACCGCCCAGGATATGAAAAGTTTTAAGTTCTCTTTCTCAACATTTGTTCATACTGCTCTGTGCGTTTTGGTAATCTTCTCGCTATCATCGTGCAAGGACGACGAAGATGAGAATCCCCCTCGAGTCACCATCATTTCTCCTTTTGAGAACCAAAGTTTCTCATCCACCGATACCATTGAAGCCAGCGCAGTCATAACGGACAACGAGCAACTAACATCTGTGGAACTCGAAATTCTCGACTTGGAGTTTAACCAAGTCGCAGTAAAACAGAGCTATCCCGCCTCAGGCACCACCTTTAATTTTGCTCAGCTTTTTCCCATCGATGCTCCCCAACTTCAAACGGGAGATTATTACTTGGCTTTTCGAGCCAATGATGGGAGAAATGTTGGCTCTGCTTTCGTGAAGATTCGGATCAATGCCATTCCCAGAGAACTGGAGGGTGTGCTCATACTTACCAGCCAAGACAACCAATCCTACATCTACTACCGCGAAGATGATCAGAATGAATTTGAGGTGGAGCATAATTTTTTCTCCGATGCCGTAGGAGGCGGGTTGAACTT
>DATFKV010000254.1:0-12178 GCA_035268465.1 Cryomorphaceae bacterium
AAGTAGTCATTCCATGAGCAATTAAATAAGGTGCGAAAAAAAACCTTCGGTGCCATTCGAAGTGATGAAGTGAGCCAAAGCCAATGATTAAATCTGCCACATTGGAATTGGAATTTTAATATCCGCCATCGCAACATCAAATCATCAAACCATCAAATCATCAAATCATCAAACCATCGCATCATCAAATCATCAAACCATCAAACCATCAACCATCAAACCATCAAATCATCAAACCATCAAACCATCAAACCATCGCATCATCAAACCATCAAACCATCAAACCATCAACCATCCTACTCCAACTCGTATTTGGCCAATTCGGTTTTCCACTCCAGTGATTCAATGCGTTCGATGATGGCAAGGTTAAGCGGTTTTCTGGCATTGCCAAGAGGAAGAGCATATGCGTAATACTGCGTTAGAAATCGCGCGGGAGCAACGGTAATTTCTTCTTGTAGCTTATTTTTCATAATCTTATAGCGAAGGAGCGGTTCGTCGTATACAAAGGCGTCTGTTTCTCCTGATGCCAACATCTCCAATGCTTCATCGGCTGATGTAACGCGACTTGAAGAAATCTGTTTCTCCTCTAGATAATCATTTGATGTCGATCCGCTTATGGTTACGACTCTGGCATCTTTAAGGTCTTCAAGATTGCTGATGTCCAGCGAAAGCTGTCCTACCGTCAGAGAAGAAGCAATGGATGCAGTGAATCCACTGATGATGACAATGGCGGTGAACATCCATATCAAGCCAACGATTCGGCCACCAATTGTTTTCGGAGACTTATCACCATAACCTACGGTGGTCATGGTTACGGCACTCCACCAAAACGATTCCCAAAGCCCTTTCACATCCCGTCCGAATTCTTCTTCGTTGTGTTTGCGTTCAAAAATCCAAGCTAAGAAACCAAAGATCAGAATAACAAATGCCAGAAGGGTCAAGGCAGTCCAAAACTCCCAAGAAAAGATATTCTTCAATAGACCCAAGAAGGGATTTTGCCGGTCCTTTTTCACTGCAATAGCCAAGTTTGTGATGAAAAAAGGTTGGGTGAACTCCATGTTCGCCAATCTTTCCGGGGTAACCGTCAATGGATTGATGGAAATGTCAACTTCATTATTCTCAACTGCTGAGAGCAAAGAAGATAAATCAGGGTATGCTTGGTATTCGTACTCTACTTGCAGATCGGTAGCAATCCGCTCCCATAAGAAAACGCTCAGACCGCTGTATTCCCCTGCTTGGTCAGATTCAATGATGAAAGGCTCACTGGTTTTTATCCCGACTTTCACAATCCTATCAGGGGGAAATTGTGGCATGGTGTCTGGCAATTGACTTTGCCATCCGTATGAATTGGTTACCGCAGTCAGGAAAATGATCGTAAAAAAGAAAATTCGCATGTGAGATTTTTTATTCAATGATTTTGATCGTTGAGCATTTCTGCAAGTTCTTTGAGCATCATTGCAGTTGCTCCCCAAACAGTATGGCCTAAAATATCAAAATACTTGACATCTAGTTCTGAATTGGTCACTTGTACATAGATGGGTTTCTCCTTAATGGAGCTCTCTTTGAGAATAAGTCGAAGCGGTGCTTCAATAATTTCAGCAACTTCCAAGGGGTCGGGTATGAAGTCGGGTCTGCTCTGTGAATAGCCGATGAAAGGAGAGACTAAAAATCGACTGGGTGGAATATAGACTTTCGAAAGGGCTCCCATCACCGTGACTTGTTCAGGTTGAATATTCATCTCTTCATGTGCCTCCCTCAGCGCCGTTTCTATCAAATCTTTGTCTCGTAGTTCACGTTTTCCACCTGGGAAACTCACTTGCCCGCTATGCGTTCCCTTGTAGGTGTTTCTCAACATAAGCGCTACATGGGGTTCGTTATTCTTCGGGTAAAGCAGGGCTAACACTGCTCCATGTCTGGCTTCGGGATCTACTTTTTCTACATCGGTAGCTTTGGGCCTGATGTAATTGATCATCTTCTTGTGCGCATCCCAGCCGGGGAGTGGCTGTGAAACGGCTCTTTGTATCTTTAAAATGAGTTCATCCACAAGGCTAAATTAGTTCTTTAAACCATTTCCATTCTTCAATGTTCGCAGTCTATATTTGCGATATGCCCGTGTATGGTTTAGATTCAGAGTACTTATTTTTCCCGGATCCGGAAAATGCTGCAGAGGATGGACTTTTGGCCGTGGGAGGACTACTTCGAGAAGATTGGGTTCTGAAAGCTTACGAATCGGGTATTTTCCCGTGGTTTAACGAAGGAGATCCCGTTCTCTGGTGGAGTGTTGATCCCCGAAGCATTCTTTTCTTTGACAACCTCCGCGTTCAAAAAAGCATGCGGCCTTATCTCAACTCTGATAAATACATGTTCACGCTGGATACTGCTTTTGAAGAAGTGATGAAGTCATGCGCAAACGCACCCGGGAGAGGAAAATCACGGACTTGGATCAGTAAAGAGATGATAGAAGTTTATACCTCGCTGCACCAAATGGGAATAGCTCATAGCGCAGAAATATGGCGTGCAGGCAATCTGGTAGGCGGACTCTACGGCGTCAGCCTTGGTGGTGCTTTTTTCGGCGAGAGTATGTTTAGCAATGAAAAGAATATGTCCAAATTGGCCTTTATCAGACTTTGCCGATTTTTAGAATTACAAAACTTTAATTTTGTTGACTGTCAGGTTCCTACATCGCATTTGGAGAGCTTAGGAGCTAAAAACATATCGAGGTCCGATTACCTGAAATTGCTCCGGCAAGCATTGAAGGCCCCCACACTGTCGGGAAAATGGACCATCCGGTCATCCTGAATTTTAATACATCTCCGAGATTTTCTTCATTGTCTTGAGCTGCTCGGAAGTAATGGGCTTAGAGAAAAAGGTCTTAACGGACTCGTATGAATTCGCACGGTCGAAATCTGCCTGATTGATGGTAGAAGATAATATACACACGGGAGCATCGAAAGAGTCTTTCTCGCAAACTTTCCCAAATTCATTCAAGAAATCCCAACCATCCATCACGGGCATGTTCAAGTCAAGAGCGATCAAGTCAGGCAGAGCACCCGTGTTATTGAGATTATTCTTGAGATAATTTATGGCCTCCAATCCATTTCTGGATTCATTTACAATATTGATATCTTCAAGTTTTTCTATTTGTTTTCGAAAAATGAACAGGAAAGTAGAGTCATCATCAATTACCATTATCTTCATAGTTACCTCGTCTTATCTCCAATCAATAATTTTTTTTCGATCGCCATGGGCGCTTTTGTATTTGTCATCATTTGCTATGTAAAAACGCGCTGAACCACACACAAAAATTGGTTTCGCCTTCCACGAATGTATTGCTTGCAATAGCCGAACATGCCACGAATGGTAGGTCAACTCTCCCTCGAGACTTGAAATAATTACCGTGTTTGAATTTCGCTCAGAATAATTCAATTCTTTCGTCTTCTATATCTTCAGGATAATCACGCTCATGTCATTCACTTAGCACGTCTAATACGCCCTGCCGATTACTAAAGTTTAGCCTCCTTATGACTTTCTTCAGCCCGCAATTTATTAATCAAACCTTACTGTAAGCAAAAATTTAGATGTAAAGTGATAATTGCTAGATGAAAGATGCAATCATCACTACCAACGGGTAAATCTCCAAAAAAATGCTCTGGAAAAAAATATCAATAACTACCTCAAAAACACTAGTGGACTCACCTGATTTTCATAAGTGAGAGAAACCGATCGAAAAATGAACCATGACAAAAGCTTAAATCGAATGGCAGATCAGGCTACTGTTTGCAGAGATCTTTTCTCGAATTTCTCACTAACGTATATTTCTATTTCATCCAAACTTTGAAACAGCTGCTCAAAACTTTCAATCACAAAGTATTTATCCTGAATTTTCATATTGTCGTAATCCTGTTCCAAAACAGTTGCAACGTCAAAGGGGAGATGTTTCGGTTTATCAGAAAGGCTGAATTTTGTTTCTCCGTGAGAAGAAAGGATACCTGCGCCATAGATTTTCAAGGCTCCATTTTCTCTGATTAAGCCAAACTCAATGGTAAACCAATACATTCGTCCCAGCATCTCAGTTGTTTTGGGATCGCCTATGTATTTCATGGCTATTTCTGCCAATCCTTTGAAAAAGGCGCAGAAAGTAGGGTGGCTCAAAAGAGGTACGTGTCCGAATACGTCGTGAAACATATCGGGTTCCTCCAGGTAATCCAATTCCGACATCTTCCTGAGCCAACTGGTTGCACTAAAAGTCTTGTTGGATAAGAGGGGGAAGAATTCTTCATTCGGTATTATGTTGGGTACCACTAAAAGTTGCCAACCCGATTCTCTTGCCAGAATTTCATTCACTTCTTTGAAGTCGGGGATTTTGTCAGAACGAAAACCTACTATGTCAATGGCCTTGAGATAAGACTCAGATGCCAGCTCGGGTAGGATCCCCATTTGCCGCTCAAAGAGGGTTCTCCATACTTTAAAATCTTCTGCCGTGTACTTGCTGTAATTTTGATTCATCAATATTTGGATATAAAAAAACCCGATTCAATTTTTGAATCGGGTCGAATAAGTTTTTTTGACATACTTATAGCTTAAACCCGATCGGGAGTGAGCTATAGTAATATGTCTGAGCGATGTTCACAGGTCAAATCTATTGCCTTTTACTCAATAATCAAATATTCGTTTCAGGAAAGGTCATTTTTATACTGCAACTTTTGCTACTGCCGATAAGAAACCCTTGATTTGTTTAAGCCAAATTTCAAACAGCCATGGTTCGTATCTCATTCTTGTTTTTGATTATCCCTTTTTTATGTTCGGCACAAGGCGGGTGGGAGTGGGAGCTTCTTCCTGAAATGCCGGAGCCTGTTTCCAATAATGCCGTGGTAGAAGCCTTTTCAGGCGACTCTCTTTGTGTTTATAGCTTCACCGGTATTTCGGAAGGACTGGAGCCGGAAGACATTCACTTAAAATCATGGCGATACAACACTGTGTCCCAAGAGTGGTCTCAGCTTCCCGACGTAAATGACTTTCGCGGAAAAATCGCTGCCGGGGCTTCGACGGTCGAAAATATCATTTACCTAATTGGAGGTTACCACGTTTTTGAAAATTTCAGTGAGCAATCATCCCCCAAGGTTCACCGCTTTGATGCAGATGCCAATGAGTGGCTGGAGGACGGCGCTGATATTCCCGTTCCCATCGATGATCAGGTACAGGCAGTATGGCGAGACAGCCTGATCTATGTCATTACGGGTTGGAGCGAAAACACCAATGTCAATGATGTGCAGGTTTACAATCCGTTTAACGATACTTGGACGGCCGCTACCCCAACTCCAAACTCCAACTCGTTCAAAGCATTCGGGGCTTCGGGGGCGATCATAGGCGATACAATTTATTACTACGGAGGGACGAAAATTTCCGGATTTAATTTTCTCGCTACCAATGAATTCAGAAAAGGAGTGATAAATCCGGAAGATCCAACGGATATCCTGTGGTCACTCCTTCCCGATGATGAGATTTCTAACGGGTACAGAATGGCGTGCACTTCTTTTGGTGATGAAGTGATTTGGATAGGAGGAGCCGAAGTGGCTTACAATTTTGACGGACTGGCCTATTCAGGAGGTTCAGTGGTGCAGCCCCACCAGCAGATCAGGACTTATCAATCATTCAGTAACACGTGGTCTTTTTTTGACGACTCTCCCTTTGCCATTATGGATCTAAGAGGAATTGCCAAGGTGGCCGATGACGAATGGATTATAGCCGGAGGCATGACTACTGATGCACAAGTCACCAATGCCGTTTACAAAATTCGAAGAGCAACCGTCTCTGCTCCAACTGCCGACATTCCTGGCTTAACTATTTACAACAGTGCTGATGAATTGATTATTGATAAACTACCCACCGGGAAATATCGATTGCGCCTGTTTGATATTTCGGGACGCCTGATTTTTGCCAAAGAGCTCATTCAAGGATACCACCGCATCTCTACCTCAACAGTCCCCGATGGAATCTATTTACTTACAATTGAGCATGATGAAGGAAGTCATTTTGGTCATGCCAATTTCAAAATTTCTACTTTTTGAGAGGGTTTTTTCTTGATAGGAATGAATTGATTTAGGATATTAGACTTATTATTGCTCAGATTATTGTTTTTGCATGGATTAAGTCCATAAATTGAAATAAGTACAGCGAAGTAAAGTTCCACATGAAAGAATTGAACCAATATAGCAAAAGAGTTACACAGGATCCAACTCAGCCCGCTGCGCAAGCAATGCTTCACGCCATTGGATTAACAAGGGAAGACCTGAAGAAACCGATGGTTGGGATTGCCAGCACCGGATTTGAAGGCAATCCGTGCAACATGCATTTAAATGACCTTGCCAAATTGGTGAAGCAGGGCACACTGAATAAAGACACCACAGGTCTCATATTTAACACAATAGGAGTGAGTGACGGCATTTCTATGGGAACGCCCGGCATGCGGTACTCACTCCCGTCGAGAGATGTAATTGCCGATTCGATGGAAACGGTAGTCCAAGGAATGAGCTACGACGGATTGATCACTGTAGTAGGTTGCGATAAGAATATGCCCGGAGCTTTGATTGCCATGATTCGTCTGAACAGACCCGGTATTCTGGTGTATGGCGGAACCATTGATTCAGGTTGCCACAACGGAAAAAAACTCGATGTGGTTTCCGCTTTTGAGGCTTGGGGCAGCAAGGTGGCGGGCACCATGACTGAAACGGAGTATCAAAACATCGTGGAGAAAGCGTGTCCCGGTGCAGGCGCCTGTGGTGGAATGTATACGGCCAATACCATGGCATCGGCGATTGAAGCTTTGGGTATGGCATTGCCTTACAATTCATCCAACCCTGCCCTGAGTGATGCGAAGCAAAAAGAATCTGTCAAAGCAGGAGAAGCAATGCGATTATTGCTCGAAAGAGACATCAAACCTTCCGACATCATCACGCGCAAATCATTGGAAAATGCGATAAGGCTCGTTACCATTTTGGGTGGATCGACCAATGCCGTGCTGCATTTCCTGGCTATCGCTCGCTCTGCCCAAATCGAATTTACCCTTAAGGATTTTCAAAAAGTAAGTGACAACACCCCGTTTTTGGCAGATTTAAAACCAAGTGGGAAATACTTAATGGAAGATGTCCATGCAGTGGGCGGAATTCCCGCCGTATTGAAATATCTTTTGAGCAAGGGTTTGATTCACGGAGATTGCCTCACCGTTACCGGTAAAACCCTGGCAGAAAACCTGGCCGAGGTTCCAAGCCTCGCCGATGGTCAGGATGTGATAAAGCCCATCGAGGATCCCATCAAGATTTCCGGACACCTTCAAATGTTGTACGGAAATTTGGCCCCCGAAGGTAGTGTGGCAAAAATTACGGGAAAGGAGGGACTCAGCTTTCGTGGAAAGGCAAAAGTATTCGAAGGAGAATACGATGCCAACGCGGGAATCGGTGCCGGAAAGGTTCAAAAAGGCGATGTTGTGGTCATCCGCTACGAAGGGCCAAAAGGCGGGCCCGGTATGCCGGAAATGCTCAAACCAACCGCAGCCATCATGGGAGCCGGATTGGGCAAGGATGTGGCATTGATCACCGATGGCCGTTTTTCAGGTGGAACACACGGTTTTGTCGTCGGACACATAACTCCCGAAGCGCAAGAAGGCGGTGCCATAGCTTTGGTGAAAGATGGAGATATCATAGCTTTAGATGCCAATACCAACACCATTACATTGGAAATATCTGAAGAGGAACTACAAAAAAGAAAAGAGAACTGGGTGGCTCCGAAGCTCAAGTTTGATCGCGGTGTCTTGTACAAGTATGCCAGAACAGTTTCCTCGGCGTCAGAAGGTTGTGTCACCGATGAATTTTAACTAATATAGACTATCAGTGCTAATCAAAAGTTGGAAGTGATGAAGAAGGAAGCTCCACAAACGGGAATAGAGGAAGTGAATCTTTCCGAAAATAATCAGATGCCCAAAGCAACGGTGCGCATTTCGGGAAGCGAAGCAATTGTTAGATGTTTAATTGCTGAAGGGGTCGATATTTTGTACGGCTATCCCGGAGGAGCTATTATGCCGGTCTATGATGAATTGTACAAGTATCAAGGAAAAATTCATCATGTATTGACTCGTCATGAACAAGGCGCAACCCATGCAGCTCAGGGCTATGCACGCATTTCAGGAAAAGTAGGTGTGGCACTGGCTACTTCAGGCCCGGGCGCCACCAATCTTATAACGGGAATAGCCGATGCACAGATCGACTCCACTGCGATGGTTTGCATCACTGGTCAGGTGGCATCCCATCTTCTCGGTAGCGACGCGTTTCAAGAAACAGATATCGTAGGCATCTCGACCCCCGTTACAAAATGGAATCACCAAGTCACCAAGGCCGCTGATATCCCCAAAGTCTTAGCCAAAGCATTTTATATAGCAAAAAGTGGTAGGCCCGGACCTGTACTGATTGATATTACCAAGGATGCACAGTTCGAAGAATTTGATTTCGTATATGAAAAGTGCCATGGGGTGAGAAGTTATAAGCCCGTTCCGAAGTCAGATGATACGGCTATTGCCGAGGCGGCTGCGCTAATTAACACAGCAAAAAAGCCATTGATCGTCTGGGGCCAGGGAGTCATTCTCGGTAAGGCCGAAAAGGAGCTTACAATTATGATGGAAAAGGCCGGCATACCCGCTGCTTGGACTATTCTAGGAGCATCTGCTATTCCTACTTCACACCCTCTGAATGTGGGTATGGTAGGCATGCATGGCAATTATGGTCCGAATGTGCTCACAAATGAATGTGACGTCCTCATTGCCATCGGGATGCGTTTCGATGACCGAGTTACCGGAAACCTGAGTGCATACGCCAAACAAGCGAAAGTCATTCATTTTGAAATTGACCCTGCCGAAGTCGACAAGAATGTAAAAACCGATGTCGCCGTTATTGGTGATGCAAAAGAAACCTTGTCAAAGCTCATTCCATTGTTGGAAGAGAAAGAGCACGGCGAGTGGCATCAGAAATTCAAGGATCTATACGCCATCGAATACGAAAAGGTCATTATCGGAGACCTGCACCCAACCAAAGAGGGTCTTACCATGGGAGAGGTTCTCAAAGAAATTAATATTTGCTCCAAAGGGAATGCGGCGATAGTGAGCGACGTGGGTCAACACCAGATGATCGCATGCCGCTACGCCGAATTTACAACGACCAAGAGCAACATTACGTCCGGTGGTTTGGGGACAATGGGTTTTGCCTTGCCTGCAGCCATTGGTGCCAAAATGGGTGCACCTGACAGAGAAGTTGTGGCCATAATTGGGGACGGAGGATATCAAATGACAATCCAAGAGCTGGGAACCATTTTTCAGCAAAAAACAGCAGTCAAAATAGTGGTTCTGAATAATGAATTTTTGGGAATGGTACGCCAGTGGCAGCAGCTGTTTTTTGACAAGCGCTACGGATCAACAGAAATGACCAACCCGGATTTCGTGACCATCGCCAAGGGCTATGCCATAGAGGCAAAAAGGGTGAAAAAACGGAGTGACCTTAAAGCGGCCGTTCAGGAAATGATGGCAAGTAAAGAGGCTTACTTCTTGGAAGTTTGTGTAGAAAAGGAAGACAATGTATTTCCGATGATTCCCACGGGAGCATCTGTCTCAGAAATCAGACTCGACTAAAAAATGGAAGAAACAAACTTATATACCGTTTCGGTTTACACCGAAAATAACATTGGGCTGCTCAATCGCATTTCCGCGATTTTTCAGCGGCGACATATCAATATCGAGAGCATTAACTCATCGGTATCTGAAATACCTCACGTTTCCCGCTTTACCATTGTGGTAAAGATGACGGAAACTCAAATGAAAAAGATCATTGGCCAAATTGCTAAGCAAGTTGAAGTGATTGCAGCCTACTACCACACCGACGATGAGATTATTTATCAGGAGTCTTGCATATTTAAGATCAAATCAGACCTGCTCTTTGAGGAACGTCAGATCCAAAACATTGTAAAGGATAGTAACTCTCGAATCGTCACGGTCAATAAAGAGTTCTTCGTCGTTGAAAAATCAGGACGCAAAGAAGAGATAGATCAACTCTTTGAAGAATTCAACGCCTATGGGATCATGCAGTTCAGCCGATCCGGTCGAATTGCCGTCACCAAAGAAAAAATGAAAATCTCTCAAATGCTCGATGCATTTAATCACTAAAAAAACATCAATGTCTAACTATTTTAATACTCTGTCCCTGAGGCAGCAACTTTCACAATTGGGAAAATGCCGTTTTATGAACGCCTCAGAATTTGAGGACGGAGTGAGCGCTTTAAAGGGAAAGAATATCGTCATAATTGGCTGTGGAGCACAGGGCCTTAATCAGGGGTTGAACATGCGTGATTCAGGTTTGGATATTTCCTATGCCCTTCGTCAGGCAGCGATTGACGAGAAGAGAGCCTCTTACAAGAATGCTACCTCAAATGATTTTGCCGTCGGAACATACGAGGAGCTGGTTCCCAAGGCCGACTTGGTGCTCAACCTCACTCCCGACAAGCAGCACACCAACGTGGTGCAAGCGGTGATGCCTTTGATGAAGAAGGGAGCAACTCTTTCTTATTCGCATGGTTTTAATATTGTAGAAGAGGGAATAAAGATCAGAGAAGACATAACGGTGATCATGGTGGCTCCAAAGTGTCCCGGAACTGAGGTCAGAGAGGAATACAAAAGAGGTTTTGGTGTGCCGACTTTAATCGCCGTGCACCCCGAAAATGATCCCGAAGGCAAAGGGTGGGAGCAGGCCAAAGCATACGCTGTTGCCACGGGGGGCGACCGTGCGGGAGTTCTTGAGTCATCATTTGTTGCCGAGGTAAAAAGTGATTTGATGGGAGAGCAGACCATTCTTTGCGGCGTTCTCCAAACGGGCTCAATTTTGGCTTTCAATAAAATGGTGGAAAAAGGTGTGGATGCTCACTACGCCGCTAAGTTGGTGCAATATGGTTGGGAAACCATCACCGAAGCGTTGAAGCAAGGAGGAATCACCAACATGATGGATCGCTTATCCAATCCCGCAAAAATAAAAGCTCACTGGCTTTCCGAAGAGTTGAAAGTGATTCTCAAGCCCTTGTTTGAGAAGCATATGGACGATATCATTTCGGGACATTTTTCGCAAACCATGATGGCCGATTGGGCCAATGACGATGCAGACCTCTTGCGCTGGCGCGCTGAGACCGCAGAAACAGCTTTTGAGAAAACTCCGCTCACCAGTGATTCGATACCGGAACAGGAATACTTCGATCACGGAGTGCTGATGATAGCTTTCGTGAAGTCAGGAGTAGAATTGGCTTTTGAAACCATGGTGAGCACGGGAATCGTCGAAGAGTCGGCCTACTATGAGTCTTTGCACGAACTCCCTTTAATTGCAAATACTGTTGCGAGAAAGAAGCTCTACGAGATGAACAGAGTCATTTCGGACACGGCCGAATACGGATGTTATTTATTCGATCACGCCTGCAAGCCATTGTTAGTTGATTTTATGAAAAGCGTTGATATTGATGTCATCGGGGGGGCATTTTCAGACTCAAATGCCGCAGACAATGTAGAGCTGATCAGCGTGAATGATGCGATTAGAAATCACCCGATTGAAGCCATTGGAAAAGAACTGCGCGGGGCTATGACGGCGATGAAGAAAATTAAAACCGAGCTTGCCTAGCCGAAATTCTAAACATTTGGTTTTCTTCGCGCGATAATTTATCCATGCATCGGACATGGAGTCTAGGAATAATTTTGCGCAGTGAAATACCCAACTGAACTGACCGGTCAAGAAATTGGTGGGATTTACATCCATGAACCGGGGGCATTGGTTTCCAATATCGCCATAGCTCTCACCTGTCTTATTATTGCCATAGCAAACAGAAACGTGAAAACGAGAGCCGCACGTTTTTGGATACTTTTTGTCATCTGCATCGGAGTGGGAGCTTCGGGAGGAGTTATCAGTCACGGGTTTCCAACCTATCTGAGTCCGGAACAATACTTCGCTGTGTGGTGGGTCAAAAATGACTTTATTTTGCTGGCAAATCTTTTTGCGGGATTGGCGGTCTTTTCTCTGACTGATATCCCTTCTCGAATACTGACCGTAATTCTAAGCTTCAAGTTTCTTCTGGCGGCTCTACTACTGTTTGTTTTATTTGATTTCCT
>DATFKV010000255.1:0-4698 GCA_035268465.1 Cryomorphaceae bacterium
CTGAGAGGTAGAGTTGATAAAATCAGCGGCTAGCTGTGCTATGTTGTCTGTCTCGTTCGTAGCTCAGGTTTTGGAAGGCTGAAAATAGTAAAAAATGATTTTACAGGGTAGCCATTCTGCCATGATCTGCGCAACTCGGTCGAAAAGGATTTAATTCGCTGCGCTTAAGAACAGAAAATGCGCCCTATAAAAGTCGAATTTGAATTGAACAGCCCCACCGCATTCCCCCGCCTGGAAGGGAGCCCGACGACCACGGTTCGGGAATAAATCCTTTCATGCCCAAATTGCATTTAAACGCGGAGCGAAAGCCCCCTTTAGGATGAAGGGGTGAGGAAAAAATTTTTTCACTTTTAATTCCAAATTGACCCATTCATCATTGAGAATGTAGCCTCATCCTTCAAATACGTAGCTTCAGTCAATTTCATTTCAGTTAGCCCCACACCGGCCGCATATTCGTGCTACAATCAATGCAACGAACCATGCGACTACTTTTATTCATCTTCATTTTACTCGCCCTCCCAACTTGGGCACAAGTTCAAGTTTCGGGAAAGGTAACGGACTCAAAAGGCGAAACCATCCCAGGTGTGAATGTGTGGATCAAAGACAGTTTTGACGGTGCATCGACGAATGCAGACGGGCACTTCTCTTTCCAAACGGAAGCAGATGACAGCCTGGTTCTCGTTCTTTCATCGGTTGGTTTTCACCAAATGGAGGTGCCTCTGAGAGAGACTACCGATTTGAGTATCTCATTGAAAACCTTGGTCAATGAACTCAATGCGGTTTCGATAACTGCTGGAACGATTGAAGTTAACGAAAGAGCCACTTCGGTGGTGATGAAGCCGCTGGATATTCTGACCACTGCAGGTTCCATGGGCGACATAACGGGAGCGTTGGCCACATTGCCGGGAACGGCTACCGTAGGAAACGACGGACGACTTTTCGTAAGGGGAGGAGATGCATCCGAAACGGCAATTTTCTTTGACGGACTGCGTGTGGGAAACGCCTACGGCTCGACCACGGGAAACGTGCCCACCCGAAACCGCTTTAGCCCCGTGCTTTTTAAAGGGACCTTCTTTAGCACAGGTGGCTACTCGGCAGAATTTGGCGACGCGTTATCTTCGGTGTTGTCGCTGGAGACGGTGGATCGTCCCGTAAGGAATCAAAGCGACTTTTCGTTTATGAGCGTTGGTGCCAGCGCTTCATCCACTTTCGTAGGAGAAAAGCAATCGGTCACCGCTCAAGCAGGTTACATCAATCTAGCGCCTTACCAAAGCTTGGTGGAACAGAACTTCGATTGGGACAAGGCCCCTGAAACAATGGATGGACAGGTGATCTACCGCCACAATCTTGGAAAGGACGGAATCATCAAGGGATTCGTGATGGGTTCCAAAAGCGAATTGGCTCTTTGGGAATCGCCAATCGGATCGGACGTGAGAGCAAGCAGAACGGGCGTCGAAAATACCTTCGGGTTTGGAAATGCTTCTTATGAGCTCCCGCTTAATGAGAAGTGGCTTTTGGAAGGCGGGACCTCTGTCAGCATCAACGCCGATCGCTACGAGCTGGATACTGCAACTTTCACACTCGACAACAACCTTCTGCACTTCAAGCAGAAAGCCACACATTACTTCACGGAATCCTTCAAACTAAAAATGGGAGCGGAGGTCTTTGTGCTCGATTACTCCGAGACAATGGAAGGACTCAATGCCGAAAGGGGATTTGAAGAAACACGTTCATCGGCTTGGACCGAAGCGGAATGGTACATCAGCGCTCATTGGACGTTAAGGGGCGGACTTCGCGGAGCCTATTTTAGCGAAAGCGATGCGAGCAGAGTGGAGCCCCGATTGGCGGCAGCCTATCAACCTTACGAAAGCGGAACGATCTCCTTTGCCACGGGAAGGTTCAGCCAACCCCAAGCGAGCAGCAATCGGGTAATGGCGCCGGGTATCGATCCATCGACGGCGGATCACTTGCAGCTAAGCTTTCAACACGCTACTCAGAAAAGAACCTTGAGAGCTGAGGCCTATTACAAAAAATATGACGGGTTCGCCACTTTCGGAAATCAAAGCATTGAAGCTGCAGGAGACGGTTATGCCAGAGGATTTGACCTGTTTTACCGCGATCGATCGCTGATCAAAAATGCCGACTTCTGGCTGACATACAGCTACGTGGACAGCAAGCGACGCTTTAATGGCTTTGAAAGTCAGGTTCGTCCTAACTATGCTCCTCAGCACAATTTCAGCGCGGTAATGAAATACTGGATCGCCGATTTGAAGTCTCAAGTTGGAGGAACATTCACCTGGAATAGCGGCCATCCTTACGATAGCCCCAACAGAGCCGGGGAGATGGAGTCACTTTCTGCCGACTATGCTTCACTTTCACTTAACTGGAGCTACCTCTACCGTCAGAATTTGATCATCCATGCAGCGGTGAGCAACGCCACGGGACGCGACAATGTCTTTGGGTACCGATACACTGCCGAGCCCGATGCCAATGGTTTTTACGACCGCGAACCCATCCGTCAAGCCGCACCGTTCTTTGCTTTTGTCGGTGTGTTTTGGACCATTTCTACAGATAAATCAGCTAATCAATTAAACAATTTATAAACACTTAAAATCAAATAATTATGAAAACTATTACAGTTACACTCATGCTTCTCCTAATGCCGGTATTAACGATAATCGCACAAGACGGAGCCTACGAAAAAGCAATGGCTAAAGCCTTGATGGAAATGAAAGCAGCCGAAACGCCCGACGCCATGCTGGCCGCAGCAAATACCTTTGAGCGAATTGGCCATAAGGCCACCGATGAGTATTTGCCAAATTACTACGCGGCTCTCAACCTGCTCAATTACAACTGGACCTTGCAAGATCCCGCTCAGCGCGATGAAGTGATTGACCGTGCCATGGAACAAGTGAAAAAAGCGCAAGCCATCTCTCCGAATAATGATGAAGTGGAGGTTTTAAAAGGATATGCGCTCATGGCAAAAATGACGGTAGACCCCATGAACCGTGGACAAGCCTACACTCCGCAGATTATGCAAAGTTTCGGCAAAGCGATGGCCATGAACCCTGAAAATCCACGTGCCAAAATAATGATGGCTCAGATGGAAAAGGGAACCGCCCAATTTATGGGAACCGATAGTCCGAAAGCATGTGAACTTGCTCGCCAAGGAGCAGAACTATTAAACAGCGAAAAACAGACCGACGATCTGCAACCGACGTGGGGAATGGATTCGGCTCAGGAGATTCTTAAGAGTTGTAATCAATAAATCATTCAATACACGCTGCCAGCGGATTAACCGTTGGCAGCATTTTTAGAAACTTAATTATGACTGATCTCACAAACAACCATAAATTAGCCGCCATGGATAATCGAGGCCCTTTCGTATACCGGAACAATATTGGTCGGTTTTTACTGATTAATTTGGGCTTAGCTTTTGGCATTCAGCTTTTGCTCAATTCAGGAGGTTTTGCTTCTTGGGAGATGTTCAAGGAGGGGTTTGACGATTTAGTCTACTCCTTTATCATTTCCTGTTTTTTGAGTGGAGGGATCGGTTTGATCATAAAAATAGCTGATCAGCATTTTCCCTGGCTGGATGCACCGCTCACTCGTTTCATTTTTGATATTCTGGTGGTAACCACCTATACATTCATAGTTAGTTTCTGTTTAGCGACCTTCTTTTCAATTTATGTTTGGGATTACTTCACGCTGGAGAGGTTTGGTTGGGGAGCCATTGCCCGGTCTACCATCACACCGATCATCATCGCCTTGAGCATTACGCTCTTTCTCACTAGTCGCAGTTTTTTGCTGGAATGGAGGCAAGCGGCCATTGTAGCAGAGCAAATGCGCAGCGAAAGATTGGAAGGGCAGTACCAAAGCCTAAAGGATCAATTGAATCCGCACTTCCTATTCAATTCGCTGAATGTACTCAGCAATCTGGTTTACGAAAATGCCGATCAGGCCAATGCCTTTATCGAAAAGCTATCGAAAATTTATCGCTATGTGCTGGATGTTCAATATGAGGAATTGGTCCCTCTGGATGAAGAGTTGGCTTTCGCCAAAAATTACCTGGAGCTTCAGGAGCTACGCTTTGGCAATAAGCTCAGTTATGTCATTAAAGTAGATGACTCCTCCACCTATGCATTGCCACCCCTCACCTTGCAATTGCTTCTGGAAAATGTCATAAAGCACAACGCCGCCACGAAGTCGAATCCTCTTGAGATTTCCATCACTCAAAGAGGAGACCAATTGAGCGTGATCAACACTTTCAGTCCGCGAGCTACCGAACCCGGGGAGTCGGGAATAGGATTGAAAAACATTAAAGAGCGCTATGGATTCTTGACTGATCGAGGGGTGGTAATTGACAAGAATGAATCCAAATTTGAAGTCACCCTTCCGCTTCTAAAGAAACAATTGACCCAATGAACTTCCTAATCATAGAAGACGAAGAGCAAGCAGCAAAGCGGTTAAAAAGACTAGTGTCGAGTCAGATTCCGGGTGCCTTTTTTCACGGGCCATGCGAGTCTGTGGCTGAAGCAGTGCAGTGGTTTAGAGAAAATCCGAAGCCCGACTTGGCTTTCTTCGATATTCATTTGGCCGATGGCTTGAGTTTCGAAATAGGAGAGCAGGTAGGTGTCACATGCCCTATCATTTTTACCACGGCATACGACCAGTACGCCATCCGGGCATTTAAGCTCA
>DATFKV010000256.1:0-2757 GCA_035268465.1 Cryomorphaceae bacterium
GGCGTATGAAAGCCTGAATGCCGTCGTCGACTGTGGACCGATCTCATCAAGATATACCGTAGCACCTATTCCACTTTTGATGGAAGATATAGGTCCGGATACATTTAACAATCCTGTAGAAGGCTGCCCCGAAAGACCTGACCATTGCTGCCTGCCTATTAGGGTAGCACAGATAGCATCCTTACTTCCCGCAAAAGCAGGGTTGACGGAAAGCCTGTCGTACATGAATTGTGAAAATTGAGGGTCTTGTTGACCCCAAACCAAGGTACTACCAATTAAAAAGGCAGCAATTGAAAGGCTAAGTTTTTTCATTCAGGTTTAATTGGTTTTCTAACGAAAACAACCCCTTTAGGAGGGGTCATCGATCGCTAAGAACGAGGCTAAAATAACTAAATTAGATTACTGACAAAAATTTTTAACGTCACCCGCTCTTGATATATTAAGGTTTAGAGGAATCCTATAATTCATATGTCAACCTAGTTTTCGATAAGTTTTCCACCAGAGATCAGGCATCTCTCCTTGGCTTGCCCTCTTGTAATCTTCATAGCTACAAGGCATAAGATGGTGTCTTTCAGAAAACTTAGAGCCATTCACAGCGTAGGGGATTTTCATCCACCATTTATCCGTTCTCTTACTTTTGAAAAAGACCAGATCCTCTTTGTATTCGGGCAACTGAACTTTGTACTCCAAAAAATTTTGTTTTTTCACTAATGGAAATTCCTTTACCCTCCCTAGCAATCCTTCTACAAAATACCATATCATTTGTGCGATGAGAGTAGCTTGTTGTCCATCCGGGTCTCGGTCCACATTGTAATTGAAGACACCGAATGTAGAGACCTTATCGCTCATTCCGGAATACCTCGCTATTCTACAAATCGACTCTCCGTCGAAGCCATTTGGTTCGAAAGTGCCAGGCGCCGCCTCATTTTTTACGCTCATCATGTCAATGGAGATCATATCGGAATTGCGTATCAATGGCTCGGTGATTGCCGGATCTGACTTAATTTCTCCGATTCTAACGGCTTCGAAATACATCTTGTCCATTAATTGCATTACCTCAGGGTCGGCGTAATACGTATGATATCCGAGTACTGTAAGATTGAAAAGGTAGGAAGGGTCATGGAGAACAATCTTGCTCAGGTAGTTCTGTATCGATAGTTGATCTCGAAATTCTCCTAAATCAATCTTATTGTCAACGATTGTATGATTTACAGGAACTTCCAATGCTTCGTAGCCTTGGTGGATGGCAAATGTAAGTTCTTGTGTGCCGCCCAGCACAATAGCGGGAATACGTCGAGCGGTTAAATTGGCAATAACTTGTTTTAATGCCGCATCGGTATCTTCCGGAGTTTCACCGGGCTCAATATTTCCTAAATCCGCTCCAATAATACCATCAGATGGGGAAAACAGTTCGTACAACTTCAGCCGAACGGCATCAGGCGCTGCCCACTGATTGTGAAAATCGGACCTTCTTGATTCCTTGACTCCGACAATTGCAAACTTCACCCCCTCTAAGTCAGGGAAAGAGGATGGACCGTGAATTCGGAGCAGGTTGCCAACTTTGTTTCCTTCATCAGCAGAGTAGCCTGAGAGGATTCCTTCCAGCGGACTGAAGAAATACGAGATATCGTCGACCCAAGACATGTATCGATAATTTTACTTCGTTTTCTTCTTCGCTTTGGGCGCGGGCTTCTTCGCTTTCGAAGCAGCCTTTTTGGTTTTAGGAGCAGCCTTTTTAGCTGTAGTTCCGCCCCGCCCCTTCTTCTCAGGAGCTTCTTCGATGAGCTTTTGACAATCAGCAAATGTCAAAGATTCAGGTTCGACATCCTTTGGAATTTTGATGTTCTTTTTGCCCGCTTTCAAATAAGGACCCCAGCGACCCTTCAGCACCTGAACCGATTCATCTTCTTCAAAGGTTTTGATGATCTTTTCCAGATCTGCTTTTCTTTTTGCCTCGATCAGCTCAATAGCACGCTCAATTTTTATACTCAATGGATCATCTCCATCGGCCTCTTTTATGGAAACAAAATTCCCCTTGTGTCTGAGATATGGGCCAAAACGACCAATTGCTGCCGTCACTTTTTCCCCTTCAAATTCTCCAACCTCTCGCGGCAACTTGAAAAGCTCTAAAGCATCTTCCAAATTAATGGTAGTCATGCTCTGCTCATGACGCAACGACGCAAAACGCGGCTTCTCCTCATCTTCAGCATCACCGATTTGTACCATCGGTCCGTAACGGCCAATTTTCGCATAAACGGGCTTACCTGATTTCGGGTCTTTTCCCAGTTCTCTTCCCGTCGGACGATCGCCGTGTTCGAGTGTTTCTTCAACATTTTCATGGAACGGCTTGTAAAATGTTCTGATCATATCAGTCCACTCCAGCATCCCCTCCGCTATGTCATCAAATTGTTTCTCTACGTTCGCCGTAAAGTCGTAGCTCAAAATTTTTTCGAAATGTTCTACCAAAAAATCATTTACCACAATTCCGATATCTGTCGGAAATAGCTTTTGCTTCTCAGCACCGGTATTCTCTGTCTTTGTTTTTTCCTCAATCCGATTGCCTTCGAGCTCGATTACCGTATATTCTCTCGGGTAACCTTCGCGGTCTTCTTTGACTACATACCCCCTTTTCTGCACGGTGGAAATGGTAGGAGCATAAGTACTCGGTCTTCCAATACCCAACTCTTCCAGCTTCTTCACCAGACTCGCCTCAGTATAGCGAGGAGGATGATTTGAAAATCTTTGTGTGGCAGTAAT
>DATFKV010000257.1:0-15570 GCA_035268465.1 Cryomorphaceae bacterium
TGAAAGATTCATATTTTGTTGTAAAACAAGTTTGCCCGTTACATCGAAAAGCGAAATCACTCCACTCAGAGCCTCGTTGGAATTTATGAATACTTGAGTAAAACCGTTTGCCGGGTTAGGGGCAATTTTGAAGTCTTCCATTTCTTTGGAAGCCGAAGAACGATTATCCTTGGCTGCGCCAAGAAAAAATTGGTCATACACGCTCCAGGGGCCTACAATTAACGGATTGGTTGAACAACCACACCTTACTCGCCATTGGTAATTCTGACCTGCTTGCAAGCTATTGTTGGAGACGAATAGCTCGGAAGCTTCGGGCTGTCCGATGGTGATTGCTGAACTTCCTCCTCCTATAACTCCCCCTTGTACCTGACACCCAATCGAGCCGGCTATGGGTATCCACGAAAACAACACACCATTGGCTTGTACAGTGGTATTCAGTCCTGTAACTTGTGGATAGGGTTGAGCACACGGTGGAGTTTGATCGCCTTCTATGCAGAAAGTATGTGTAGATTGAGAACCGTAGTTGGCAGCTCCCATCTCGAATAGCACTTCGCCATCCGGACCAAGCATCTCGTAATCTCCGTCAACCCCACAGAATGAATATGATGAACCGTTCATTCCATCGCCGAATGAATCAAATATTGTGAACGTGTAACACCCCGGTTCCAAACATTGAGACCAAGTATTGATCGATTGGTTGGCGTATGTATTGTTGGATACAGATGCCACTACATTGGCATTGTCGTCAACGATCTCCCAACTCACTTCATTGCCCCAACAGTCGGTAAGAATTGATAGAGTTACATCCGAACAAGGATAATCACAAGATCCGTCATCAACATCTGCGTTCGCGTTAAAATTAAGTGCGGATGGGTCAGTACAGCCGGCTACAATGCTCGAGCAGTCTCCGGTCGTAATTGTCTGGGTAGCAGATGTGCCATCCGCTCCTGTGTAATATATACTGTAGGTGGTACTTGAGCTCAGACCTGATAGCGTATAAGATGCCGTATTGGAAAGCGTGCCTGAGAGCAGGTTTAAACAAACAAGCGCTCCACCCTCCGGCTGGTAGCAGATGGTTTCTGCACTGCAAAAGTCTGAATCAAAAGAAGCTGTTACAGTTATATTGGCTTCAACTAAACCGGACGATGGATTTAACTCACATTCCTGAGCTAGCGTAATAGTAAGAGGGTCGCAAGTAGGAGGTGGTCCGCATGAGAGGAGAGCCAAGTCCAAAGCATTTTTTACGTTGAGTCGACCTCCTGTTACGGTTTCGTTAGAGAGCGATGCTACCGGGTCTACTCCATCGTAGATATATCCCAGAACCATATCAGCCGCCAATTGCGGATTTGAAATGGCCGTTGAAGCCAGGGTAGCGCACGGCGCCGAGTACACCAATGCAATCGCACCGGCTACGCAAGGACTGGCAAAAGAGGTTCCGCTGGTATTGTTATAGCTCGAAGAGCCGGAAGGAAGATAAACTGATTCCCCCGGAGCTGCTAAATCGATGGTAGTAGCTCCATATCCGGAAAAAGTTCGCTGATCGCTGCTGTTTGATGCGGTTACCGCTACCATGTAATCGCTGCCACAGGCCGTCGGCATATCCCCTACTGCATCGATATCAACATTGTTATTGGCTGTGGCGCCGCAATTTAATATTCCTACTGAACCTAAATCATCGTAGTAAGCGCACCACACCGGATAGTTTACCGGATTGGCAAAATCTATTCCCCAAGATGCATTGGTAGCAACTACGAATGCTCCTTGAGAGCCCCCTGTTGTGTTGTAAAGATTTCGCATGGTTTGCGGATAAGAATAGGAGGCTATCACATTTGATTCCGTAAGGCTTCCCACCTCAACTTGCATGATTTTTACATCCCAATTCACTCCGGCGCCACCAGTGAAATTGTTTCCTTTGGCACCAATCATACCTGATACGGAGGTCCCGTGTCCTCCTGACGATATATTGTCAGAGCTAGTCGTTGGATCCCAACCATTGTAGTCGTCTACGTAACCGTTGCCATCGTCATCCACTCCGTTATTCGGGATTTCGTTGGAATTCACCCAATGGTTTGCGATCAAATCATTGTGGTTGTAATTGGCTCCTCCCGGCTCAATAACACAAACCACAATTTCATCTCCGTTTGCAGTAGTACCGCCAGTAGTAATATCCCAAGCTAAATCACTGTCAATATCATTATCCGAAGCATCGACATGGTGCCATTGAGTACCGATTTGGGGATCGTTTGGCAGACCTCTCTCCTGCACAAAATGATTGAATTGGGCAGCTCGAACGAAGGAGGATTTCTGCAGTTTTCTGAGCAGCAATCCTTCGTCTACACCGGCTTGGGCTGCGGAAAATAAATGAATATTAGAGAGGGGAGATAATTCCTTCAAATGCTGAATCTCGAACTCAGAACCGAATTCTTTTATGATTGCTTTATCAAGGCTTTGGTAATCTACAGAAGGCTGAAGCATAACAATAACTTCTCCCGGCACATGATCGGAACTCTGCGAAGCTCCATCTAGACTGATGCTAAGTAGGCTAATCAGTAAACAAAGTTTAAATTGTGTAAATGATTTCATCATAAGGTTTGATTGGTGGGTATGTTAAGAACTGTTAAGGTAATGCCTTTACTTCGATGTATCAAGGCTTAACCCACCAAAAAATACCTTACAACGTGAAACTTAGCTGGATTTCACTACTCTTTTGAAGTAACTCAGCGGTTTTCCCAAATCGTCTTTCCTAAAATCGGGTGACGAGAACCAATAAGATCGTCTATAGGATTTTCCGTTGCTAAAAGTTAGGGTATGGGAGAAATGAATCCATTGAAACCACCCCTTGTATTCAGGAGAGATATCGACCAGTGTAGGTGCGCCGGATTCCTGAATTGATTCTTGATTCTGTTGCACGGGGCTTTCGGAATTATCTTCATCATTAATATCCACCTCGAGAATACCGGCATCATACGCGGCCCTGTTTGAAAGCCAATCTTCAACCATTTCACCTACAGGGGTCATACCCTGTGGACCGTAGAGGGAGAGTGGGTTAAAACGCTTGGTTTTTTCAATCAACTCATGAATTCCCAATAGCGATTCATCATCAAGCCGTCTGGATTGTTCGACATAAAATTTCTTGGCTATCTTCAACTGCTGCGGTGAATAATCGGTAATGTAATAACCGGACTCCGTAACAACCCATCTACTTCCTTCCGGTTTATCTTCCAAGAATGACCAATCTATTTCATCAGGAGTGAGAACCTTCTCTTCGTGTTGGTTGTATCGAGCTGATTTGGCTCCTGCGTAGAGGTGATAAGAATAACTCACTTTTCCATCATATTCCGGATGTTGGTCCACATACTCAAATACCTTTCGATTGAATTCACGGCGGTAGTCCATTTCTTTATGTTTCTCCTTGTTCGTCGAAGCAGTGATAATTATATGTTCGTACTTGTCCATAGGGAACTCTGAAGTAAATGGCGGCAACCACATATCCAATAGTTCAAGATAGAATTGATTTTCACCGTCCATCCTAATCTTTTCAACTACCCCTTTTGCCGACAGGTCACCGAAATAGTATTTCCTTAAGTAATACTCGCCCCCGTATTCAAAACCAACAATATTGAGCCCTCTGGAAATGATGTCTTTCACGTACTCCATCTCTTGCTCCAATGTAAAACTGGTCACATTTAATGTCCATATTACCTTGAGGTTTTTTTCATTCGTAAATGAAATGAATTCATTCATCCGGCCGTCATCGACATATTGATAGAGACCATCGGAATCTTTACTCTTTTTAAAGTCAAGACCATAAACCCTAATATGGGTGATCTCCTCTATCCATGGATCCAGCAATGAAGAATCAAAAAAGAAGAGTTTTAAATTGACCAGAAATTCCTGTTGGTCCTGTTGATCATGTTCATTTGATTTATCATGAAATGATTCGTCAGAATCCATTGGTTGGGCATGGACAGAGAACACCATCGTGAGGAAAACAAAGAGACAAGCTATTTTTCTGAAAGTTGGCATCTTCTGCGATTAATTGGGTTGTGAGCAAAAATAAAAAAAAGGGGCGCAAATCTGCGCCCCTTTTCCATTCTCTTAAAGGAATGAATTATTTCAAAACAACTTTTGCTGTAGACGACATTTGGCCTTCTCTCACTTCTACAACATAGATTCCATTCTCGAAAGAAGAAAGGTCTAAGTTTAAGAAGTTTGCTCCTTCGCTAACAGACATAGTGTAATCGGCAACTGCCTTTCCTACGACGTCGTATAATCGAACGTTTACCATTCCGTCAGACTTAGCTGAATAGTTCAAGTTCACTAATCCGGAAGTAGGGTTAGGGAAGACATCAAACGATGATCTCTCAGCTGTGCTTGCCTTTTGAGAAAGAGTACCCATCACAGTACCGGGAGTTTTATAAATGGAACTCCAAGATTCTATAGGCATAGAAGGGACGTGAAGCTTATTTGCAGAACGTTCAACTTCTGATTTCACTGACTGATCGGCAATAGTACCGATTGCAGAACCCAGCGAAAGATTAAATACATTCACAAAAGGAGTGAAAGGACTGGCGATTACAGTAGGAAATTGCTGACAACCACACCGAACTCGAAAATTGATAGTCGTATTTGGATATGGCTGAAGCTGACCTGCACCAACAACGAATTGGCTAGCAGTTGGACCTCCTGCAATAAAAACTGCATTTGGTGAAGTAGCAGCGAGTGGGCCTACCACTACTTGAACCTGGCAACCAACCTGTCCGTTAATTGGATCCCAAGAGAAAACAATATTACCATTCGGAAGCTGAACTGCAGATAAACTCTCGGCAGGAATAGACGGATAAGGAGCCACACATGGAACAACGCCACCACATGCCGGATCATTTTCATCTAAGAATTCAACGACTACAGACGGCACCTGATCACAGAAAGTGGCCGCTACATCAAATGGGTCTGTACTTGTGGTGACTCCACCTGTGATCGTCCATTGACCCGTCATAGGTATTTGTGCCGTTCCGGTGGTTGCTAGAAGTTCTGCATCGATTTCAGTAGAAAAATCTACAGCTTCGCTTCCGGGAGGTATGCCGGTAAAAGCTAAATTATAAGGAGCACCTTCAAGAATACCTCCAGCTCCGGAACCGGGTACCGGCGCAAATTTCAAAATATAAGTTCCATTTAATGGAGAATTTGGAAGCGTAGCACCGGTAATCGCATATGGAGTCGTCTCTCCCGGACATAAACTATTGACAATACCGGCTTGATCAAGAATACCGGCTTCACAAGTCGTTACTGGAGTGCAACCCTCATCACCTGAAGTCAAGAAGGTTACAGTAGCACTAGCATCAGTACTGTCACATCGTGTGAGCGGGTCAAAATAAGTACCCTCAACAGTAGTCACAAAGCCTTTGATATTCCATTCTCCTTCCAGCACCGGAAAAGAATTTGAAGACAAAACTCCATTAAGGTCATTATCAAATGCATATGCAGCCAAATCTTCAGCGGTGAATCCGGTTAATACAAACTGACCTCCCAAACCAGAAGTGTTGGCCGTATCAGTAGGTGTAAATTCGATAAAGGCGTCTCCTTGCGTTGGACTATTTGGTACAATAATACCGTCTATGCTTAGCGTGGTAAGTTCGCCCGGACAAATTACAGGCTCTGTAACACCATTGTTAACTCCTGCTTCACAAGCGGTAACAGGTGGGTCACAACTCGCGCCTCCCAAATAAGTCACCCGTGGTTGACCATTATCTATTCCTTGTACTACAGGGGGGCATTCTCCCACTTCGTGAATGTAGACTGAATAAACTCCTGCTTCAGCAGCAGTAAAACTGATTTCGCAAACAGAGCCTGCGTCAGTACCAACAGCTGCAACCGCTCCGGAAGGGGCTACAATTGTAAATTGAGCAGACCATGCCGTTCCACCTGTACCTTGACAAATGTCTACAGAGTAATCGCCTCCAACCTTGACATTAGTAATCTCGTAGAGATCACCACGCCATACTTCAAATCCTGCAATGTTGACAGATACGGGAGGAGTGTCTGAGCATGGAGCGGCAACGCTTCCATAGAAGGCATCTTCAAGCTCGCAAGCTGTTTGTGAAAAGGCGGAAAATGCAGAGAACACTGCTACCGCCGTTAAAAGAAAAAACTTCTTCATAGTAATTGATTTAGGTTAAAAATGAATGGTTAATGAATAACAAGGTTAAGTTTTACCCTGCTTTGCGCGGTAAGATAAGCACAATGTGGTTTAATATCAACTTAATGTGTTCCAAATATTTTCTCCAATGCAGCTTTCCGAAACGTAAATATTTCCTTGGTTTGTTGGGCTACTGTAAATGAATGAGCTAACCGACCAAATACCCCAAAAGGCATTCTGTAATAGAGAATATCCCTTGCCAAGGTGCCTCCTTCAACCTCCTCAAATTCATGTATATGATGCCACATTCCAAAAGGGCCTTTGACTTGATCGTCAACAAAACGCTTTTTGGGTTCTACTTGGGTGATTTCGGTGATCCAGGTCAGTGGTATTCCCAATAAAGGAGAGACCTTGTAGACCAAAAGCATGCCCGGATAAACCTTCTCAGCATCGGGCTCATAGACGTGCTTGAACCCCATGTGATCGGGAGTGATCTTTTGTAAATTTCTCGGGTCGGTAAAGAAATCCCAGACCTCATCAAGCGGAGCGCTTATGAATAGTTCATCTTTCAGTCGGTATACGGACATAGAGCATTATTTAGGCCTATAAAGAACAAATGAAGCTCAATTGTTTACCGTTCTCCCAACTCCGCGATATGTCGATACAATACTTGACTATGGGCTTTCGAAACGGGATACAGAGGAAGTCGCATATGGTTTTTGCAGATGCCCAGATGTTGCAGTGTCTCTTTTATACCACCCGGGTTTCCTTCCGCAAAAAGTTGATGGATTAAAGGAGTCATTTGATAATGCATTGCTCGGGCATTGGCATAATCGGCTTTAATACAAGACTCGTAAATTTCTCTGAACCTCTTCGGGTATGCGTTGGCAACGACCGAAATGATTCCATGACCTCCGCAAGCCATATGGGGCACCAATAAAGGGTCATCACCCGATAAAAGCAGAAAATCCTGTGGCAAACCTGCAGCCAGTTTCATCACTTGCTCAATACTGCCTGCTGCCTCTTTGATTCCGATGATTTTATCCGTTTCATCGGCCATACGGAAAACCGTTTCGGGAAGAACATTGACAGCCGTCCGGCCCGGTACATTGTACACTATGATTGGCAGAGGAGCAGCCTCGCTCAAATACTTGTAGTGCCGAAAAACCCCCTCTTGGGTTGGCTTATTATAAGCAGGACTTGCCGTTAAAAATGCCTTGACTCCTGCTTTGTCAAACTTCTCCATACGCCCTGCCAGAGCTCTTGTGTCGCTTCCTCCCATTCCAAAAACGATGGGAAGCTTCCCGGCATTGATTTCTAAAATGAAATCCAGTATTGCGTATTGCTCTTCTTCCGAAAGTGTCATTGTCTCACCCGTGGTGCCCGCCACCACTAAAAAATGAACACCCTCACTGACGTGGCGAATCAGCCTTTCCAAGGCTGTGAAATCCACCTTCCCGTTTTCCTGAAAAGGCGTAACCAGCGCTACGCCAATTCCATTAAGCTCTTTCATAATTGATTCGAGTTAGATAGTGATTGACCTGCTTCACGTACTCATCAAAAGTGGCCTTTTCAGGCAAATCCAACATAAGATCGAAAAATGCTTCTCGACCATTTCGGAAGTAGCCGACCTTGAGCTTGGCGTTGCTCTCCACTTGTATAAACTCCAAAGGCAGAGCAGGCGACCTTTCGAGGTTGATTAAAATATCGTATTCACCGGTCACGAATTTCTTCACCTGCTCACAGTTGGGCTCATACCACCAATTGAGCTCACTCTTTAGAAAGTAATCGAATTTCAACCGATGGGTATGGTAATGTGGCACTTCCTTTTTATGATCAATGTAGCACAAAGCCATTACCTCTCTGACACCAAATTCAGATTTGAGGTACTTGACGTATTGCTTTACCAAAATGAAATAACTCTCACCTTTCTCTTCGTACAACAAGGCTACGCTATTGGCATTGTGAAAATTGGACACGGCGGTTTCGCGATTCGTATTCACCTTTGAGGGAAGCTTTTTGCGACCCCATGCTTTTTTTATGTTTTCAAGCCACTCCACTATCAATTGATCATTTTCATTAATTCAGCTTCCGAGATTATCGGAACGTTCAACTTCTCTGCTTTCGTTCTTTTGGAAGGCCCCATATTCTCGCCGGCCACCAAATAATCGGTTTTTGAGGACACACCACTTAATACCTTGCCTCCGTTTCGCTCAATGAGCTGTTTGAGCTCTTTTCTGTCGATGGCAAAAACCCCGGAGATGACGAAGGATTTCTCGGCAAGAGTTTCAGAATCATTTTCAATTTCTTCGATGTGGAATTGAAGCCCTGCTTCTTTTAATCGATCTACCAAATTCAAATTGGCCTCGTCGGCAAAAAATTCTCTGACGGAATCAGCGATTCGATCTCCGATTTCGTTCACAGTAATGAGCGCATCTCTGTCGGCTTGAATTATTCCGTCAATTGATTTAAATTCTCGCGCCAGCGTTTTGGCCACTGTCTCTCCGACAAATCGAATTCCAAGAGCGAAGAGAACTCTTTCAAAAGGTATGGACTTAGAGGCTTCAACGCCATTGATCAGATTCTCTGCTGACTTTTCGGCCATTCTATCCAGCCGGATGACTTCCTCTTTTGACAGGTCGTAGAGATCGGCCATATTCTCAATTAACCCTGCATCGTAAAGCTCTCCAACCGTCTCCGTTCCGAGACCATCAATATTCATGGCCTTGCGGGATATAAAGTGTTCTATTCTTCCTTTGATCTGGGGTGGGCAGCCCGTTGAATTCGGACAGTAATGCTGAGCCTCACCTTCGCTACGTACGAGTTCAGTGCCACATTCGGGACAATGGGTGATGTATTGATGCTTGACCAAGTCAGTGGGTCGCTTTGTAAAATCAACCGCAATGATCTTTGGGATAATCTCTCCCCCCTTCTCCACAAAAACGGTATCGCCTTCTCGCACATCCAGCTTTTCGATTTGATCGGCATTGTGGAGTGAAGCTCGCTTTACCGTTGTTCCGGCTATCAAAACAGGCTCCAGATTGGCCACAGGAGTGATGGCTCCCGTTCTTCCTACCTGATAGGTGATTTTGTGCAGCTTTGTTGAAACGCGCTCCGCCTTGAATTTGTAAGCCACTGCCCATCTGGGTGATTTGGCCGTGAAGCCCAATTCTTCTTGCGCAGAATAAGAATTAACCTTGATCACAACCCCGTCGATCTCAAAAGGGAGTTTGGTTCTTTCGGCATCCCAATAGTTGATAAAAGCCTCGATATCCTCGATGCTCTTGCACAGGGCAATGCGCTTTTTGGCTTCCTCCGGAACTTTAAAACCCAGCTTTGCTGCAAATTGAAGATTTGCCATATGACTCTCAGCAGGCAGGCTTTCGCCATAGACCGCGTAGAGGAAACAGTCGAGCTTGCGTGAAGCCACTACTCCCGAGTCTTGCAATTTGAGCGTACCTGAAGCGGTGTTGCGAGGATTCATATAGGGCTCCTCTCCCGCCTCCACCCTTCGGGCATTCATATCGGTAAAGACTTGTAGCGGCAGAAAAATCTCTCCTCTGATTTCAAATTCATCGGGGTACTCCCCACCGTTGAGGCGGAGTGGAATTGTAGAGATGGTTCGAACGTTTGTCGTTACGTCTTCTCCCGTTTGACCATCTCCGCGAGTCACTGCTCGTGCCAGCAAACCATTTTGATATGTAATTCCTATAGCGACTCCGTCGTATTTCAATTCACAGACATACTCTATTTCGTCGTCGGTATTCTTTTTGATCCGCTTCTCCCAATCTCTGATTTCATCAAAATTGTAAGTATTGCTCAACGAAAGCATGGGGTATTTATGCTTCACCTTTCGAAACTTATCGGTGACGTCTCCTCCCACCCTTTTCGTGGGAGAATTTGGGTCGGCAAACTCGGGAAATGACTCTTCCAATTGCTGAAGTTCTTTCAGCTTCATATCGAAATCGTAATCCGTAATGGTGGGGGAATTGAGCACGTAATACCGATGGTTGTGCTGATGGAGTTCTTGGCTGAGCTCCTCAATTCGTTCGCGGGCTTGATTAGAATTCATTTTTTACGGACTCGTCGAAATAACTTCTTGCGAGTTTAATCAAATTCAGGCGCAAGTTGATGACAAAAATAGCACTACTAAAATCGCCTCCCAAGTCATATTTCAAACCAAATACTTGCCGATAGCCGAGCCCTGCCGAAAGGCCCAACCAATAAAGGAGATTGTATTCTCCATAGGCCACAAATTCTGCAACGCTAAAGTTGAGCTCCGGGCCCGTATTTCGCTCATTCGGGTTGAACTCATTTTCGTAATAGGTCTTTATTTTTCCTCCTCCCAAATGAAGCATACTGCCTACCTCCCATTTCTTATCAAAATAGAGAACCCGGTCGTAGTATAAGGTTGAATAACCGAAGTCGTACTCGATCTTATTGGCTTCCAAGATAAATTCGACATCGTCGTCAAAAATTCGAGTGTTCAGGAAATAGACTCCGATGCCGACTCTATGTATCCTTTTGTATTGAACTCCGAATTTTAAACCTCCCACGAGCACCCATCTATTTTGAAATAGGGTTCGCCTCGCATCAAAACTAAAGTCGGGTTTGAGCTTGTTTTGATAAGGAAGCAACTCTCGCTCCCCGCCGAGGATTCGGACCTCGTTTGACTGGTCAAACTGCGCCGAGGAGGCGAAGGATGAGAAAAAGAAAATGGCGAATAAGAGTCTTTTCAATTTTTAATTGCTTTGGCCATTCTGATTCGGCCATTCAAATCCTTTTTGAGCTGCACGGAACTGAATCCCCGATCCATTAACAAAGAACGGATCTCGGCACCAAAACTTTCATTGATTTCAAAGAATATTTTTCCGCCTTTGTTTAGATGCCCATCGGCCAGATCTACAATCTTGCGATAGAAAATTAAAGGATCATCTTCGGGAACAAAAAGTGCTTGATGCGGCTCATAGTCCAAGACATTTCTGGCCATTTTCGACTTGTCTTTTACCGTTACGTAGGGTGGATTGCTAACCATAAGGTCGAACCTCATAAAGCCCAAACTCTCTTGCTTCAGAATATCAAATGCAAAAAACTCAACGCCCACCTTATTTATTTCAGCATTGCGCTGGGCTAGATTCAATGCTTTTATGCTTTTATCAATTCCAAAAACTGAAGCATGCGGCATGGCCTTTCTCAGGCAGATGGCTATGCACCCCGAACCCGTGCCGAGATCGAGAATGCTTTGAGCAGAATTTTTTGACTCATCGGTTATCCACCTTATCAGCTCTTCGGTTTCAGGCCTGGGAATGAGCACGTGGGGATTCACTTCAAACCGCAGTCCATAAAACTCGGTATGTCCGAGCAGATACTGAATGGGCTCATATACCTGAAGGCCCTTTAGAACCGCATCCATCATAGCCACCTTCGCGTCATTCACTGTTTCACCTAGCCTTATTTGAATCTGAGCTCGTGAATATCCCAAAAACTCATTGACAGTCATTGTGAAAAAATGATCTATTTCTTCACGGGGGTAAAACAAGTTTAGTTCTTCTCTGAATTTCAATTTCAGATCAGCGATGGTGGACATGAATTGCAGATTATAAGCCCGCCAAGTTAGATTAGTTCTAAGTTGAAGTAAAGTGGTTTTTGGTGATTTTTTCAACCATCCCGAGAAATAATCCTACAAGCTTGTTTTCTTTGCCAAGTGAATAATAATGAATTCTACATGCAACGCTGCCTGAATCTGGCAGAAAACGGACTTGGTCGAGTTGCGCCTAACCCTATGGTAGGCTGTGTCATCGTTAAAAAAGATGTCATTATCGGTGAGGGCTTTCATCGATCTTACGGAGAAGCTCACGCCGAAGTAAACGCCATCAATTCGGTGAAAAACCGTCTCGATCTTGAAGAAGCCACTTTGTACGTAAGCCTCGAACCGTGCTCACACCACGGCAAAACCCCTCCTTGCGCCGATTTAATCCTCGAATCAAAAATCCCCCGAGTCGTCATTGCTCAGACAGACCCGAACCCAAAGGTGGCAGGAAGTGGAATTAAAAAATTGCGGGAGGCGGGAATCGAGGTATCTGTCGGGGTACTGGAAGAAAAGGCCAAAGAGCTCAACCGACGATTCAGAACCTTTCACGAGAAGAAGAGGCCTCATATTATACTGAAATGGGCCGTGACGGCTGATGGTTACATGGACAGCGTTCGCCCGGCTGACAAAAAAGGCATCTTTTGGATTTCGTCGCCCGAATCAAAAAAGCTAGTGCACAAGTGGCGGGCTGAAGAGGGGGCAATACTTATTGGAAAAAGAACCCTTGAAGTTGATGATCCCTCACTCGACACCAGAGATTACTTCGGGAAGGACCCCTTGAGAGTGGTGCTGGTTGGTGATAAAGAACTCAACCCGAACCGAAGAATCTTGAACGACGGGAAACCCACCTTAATCATCGGAAAAAAAAGAGGAGGCTACGATAGCAATTACGTTGAATTCTCCCCCCCGCACTGCGAAGACTTGGCCGAGTCTGCTCTGGAAGCGCTACACGAACGAAACATCAATAGCGTAATCATTGAAGGCGGGGCCTACACCCTCCAGCACTTTTTAGAAACGCGAATTTGGGATGAAGCCAGGATTATTCAATCAACCCGTACATTGGGTGGCGGACTGGAGGCTCCAAAAATTCCACAGGCACACTCCGCGTCTTATTCATTCGGAACCGATAACGTCTTTCTCTACCGAAACAAATGATCTATCTCGTACTGAGTATAATCTGCTCGACGGCTATTTACGCCATCTTCAGCCTTTTCGGCAAATACAAGGTCGATAACTTCCAAGCCATTGTGGTGAATTACTACGTAGCCTCAGGATTTGGCTTTTGGTATACGGATTCTCACGAAGGAGGGAACTACACCCTGTCAGAACCTTGGATGCTGAACGCGATCATTGTGGGAGTTTTGCTCATTTCACTGTTTTACATAATGGCTTTGACCAGTCAAAAACACGGCGTGACGGTTACCGGAATTGCTACCAAGATGTCGATGGTCATCCCCGTTTTTTTCTTCCTCATCGCTGATGAGGAAGAAACTTGGCACTGGGCAAAACTCACGGGTATCGCGTTGGGAGTTATCGCAGTCATTCTTACCACTGTTTCGGGAAAAAAGCAAAGCAGCCTCAACTTGGCAGCATTAACACCAATTGTCTTGTTTGTAGGGAGTGGATTGCTCGATTTGATTTTGGCTTTGACCCAAAAAAAATTCCTGACCACCGATATTGCCTATACCGACTTCGTACCTGTTCCATTCGCAATAGCTGCGGCCATCGGAACCATCATATTGATCTATCGCGGGCTGGTAAGGAGGGAGCGCCTTCGGCTCAAAAACATGACAGGGGGCGTGATTCTCGGTCTGGTTAACTATGGCTCCATCTATTTCCTACTGAAAATATTGGGCAGCGGACTTATCGATAGATCGGCGGCAATACCTGCCAATAATATGGGAGTCGTGGCCCTTTCTGCAATTGTGGGAATCGCCCTATTCAGAGAAAAATTGAGCCCGAAAAAACTTTGGGGAATTTTGTTGGCCTTAGTGGCCATTGCACTATTAACCCTTTTGAGCCCTTGAATTTCAATTACCAAACCATATCGAAATCAGGCTCGGGCATGTACAAAGTAAAAGGAAGCAAGCATTTCGGTTATGCCTTCCATGTCAAAAATGAAAAAGACATCGAAGCGGCTCTCGAGGAAGTAGCCAAAGAGCACCACTCTGCCAGACACGTGGCATACGCATGGAGATTGGGTGCGGAGATGGATCGATACCGCGCCAACGATGACGGAGAACCTTCCAACTCTGCCGGAAAACCAATCTTAGGCCAAATTGAAAAGTACGAGCTGACCAATGTTTTGATTGCCGTAGTTCGCTATTTCGGCGGAACCAAGCTCGGCGTCGGAGGGCTAATTGACGCGTACCGCACTGCAGCAGAGATGGCCATCGAAGACAGCACGGTTATCGAGCGTCAACTCATGGCCAATTTTCGGCTGCACTTCGGCTATGAGCGGATGAGTGAAGTCATGCTAGCCCTGCGCACCCATGACTGGGAAGAATCGAACCAAGACTTTAAGGCCACCTGCACCATAGATGTGGCCCTTCTGCCTGAAAAGAAAGATGAAGTGGCCCAATCTTTTCAGGCCTTTAGCGATATTCGCATCGAATATTTAGGAATAAGCTAATCCCACTATTGACCAATCAAAAAGAGCGACCATGAACACCGAACTTCTCAAAAAACTATGTGCCATTCCCTCCACCGCGGGCGACGAAGGGAGAATGAAAGATTTTATTCTGGACTATTTCGCCAAGAATTCGCAGCACTTCAAAGTTACCCCTAAAGTGTATTCGGGTGCGGGTTTCCAAGATATGGTGATCGCCATTTTCGGGGAACCGAGAACGGCAGTATTGGCGCACACCGATACCGTTGGATTCACAGTAGCTTACAAGAAGGAACTCTACAAAATCGGTAACCCGAAAGCCAAAGAAGGCAGCTTATTGGTGGGAGAAGATTCCAAAGGCAAAATTGAATGCACTTTAAAAATTGAAAAAAAGAAAAGCAAAAAAGCGAAGGAAGAGGTTTTCAAATACGAAGCCAGCCGAACCATTGAACCCGGAACCAACCTCACTTACGCCCCGGATTGGAGTGAATCCAAGAAATATGTAAAGAGCGCTTATTTGGACAACCGTTTGGGCGTCTGGAATGCGTTGGAGCTGGGAAGGACTCTCAGAGACGGGGCCTTGGTATTCACTACTTACGAAGAACACGGCGGCGGCGGAGCGCAGTTTGCCGGAAAATTCCTTCAAGACAATTTCGGGGTGCAGCAGGCTTTGATTTCCGATGTTACCCTGCTTTCCGAATCGATTAAGCACAACAAAGGTGTAGCCATTTCAATGAGAGATCGAGGAATACCACGCCGCAGTTTCGTCAATCGAATCATTGAGATTGCAAAAGAAAACGAGGTGAAGTACCAACTCGAAGTTGAGAAAGCGGGCGGAAGCGACGGAAACGCGCTTCAGGATAGTCCCTATGCTTGGGATTGGTGTTTTATAGGTCCGCCTGAAGACAATTACCACCGGCCCGGAGAGAAGGTGCACAAGGAAGATATGGCGGAAATGCAGAAGCTCTATAAGGCTCTGATGATAAGCCTCTAGGGCCTCAGTGCGGCAACTAGCTCGTGAGGAGCGCGAGTGGGTCTTCCCGAAGTTTTATCGCAAAACACCAACACTATGGTAGAGGTGCAAAGCTTTTCATCTTCGGTGTTACGCAAAACAAAATCGAAAGTAATTTTTGCACCTGATAGGTCAGTAAGAGTGGTGCTCAAGAAAACCTCATCGTCATATTTTATCGGTTTCAGATAGCGAACGTTGAAATCACGGACGGGGAGAATAAC
>DATFKV010000258.1:0-2528 GCA_035268465.1 Cryomorphaceae bacterium
ATCAGCTATAAGGCGCTTTTCGAATAGGTTTAACCCCTGGAAAGGGCGTTCTCCAAAAAGCCCAATCACCCTATTCTATTTTATCCGTTGTAGTTTTGCGGCAATCCTTCAATAATCAAACATGAATTATAGTGCTGAAGACCTGCAGCAGGCCCAAACGCGAAACGACCTTATTTCCATTGCTACGGCCAAGAATATCCGCATTCGAAAGACGCTGAAGAAAATTGCATACTTGGCTGAATTGGAAAAGCTACAGGCTGAATTTGTAAAACTGCAAAAACACATTGTGGAGAACAACCTTCGCGTTGCCATCATCTTCGAAGGTAGAGACGCCGCAGGTAAGGGAGGTTCCATCAAGCGCTTTAAAGAGCACCTCAATCCGCGCTCATCGCGAGTGGTGGCGCTCACCAAACCCACTGAGGTAGAAAAAGGGCAGTGGTACTTCAGACGGTACATTAAGGTTTTGCCAAACCCGGGGGAAATCGTCTTCTTTGATCGCAGTTGGTACAATCGTGCCGTGGTTGAGCCCGTAATGGGCTTTTGCACAAAGCAGCAATACGACCAATTTATCGTTCAGGTGCCCGAGTTTGAACATCTGATCTACGAGGACAACCTCAAGATCATCAAATTTTGGTTTTCCATTTCCAAAGAGGAACAGAAAAAACGCTTTACCGATCGCCTGAACAACCCGCTCAAGCGCTGGAAATTCAGCCCTGTGGATATGAAAGGGCAAGCACTTTGGGACCAATATACCCATTACAAGGAGCAGATGTTCAGCAAAACCCACACGAACTTCAGCCCGTGGATCATCGTGAAGACCAACAATAAAAAGCAGGCGCGACTGGAAAGCATGCGGTACATTCTTTCGCAATTCGACTACGAAGGAAAGGGCGAGCAAAAGACCACTCTCCTGCCCGACCCGAACATAATTATGCGCTACCACCGAAGCGCCATCCAAATCGACAATTGATGTTTGTCCATAAATCCCGATATCAACGTTCCACTTGTTTTACAAACAGTCCCTTAGACCGGGCTCAGGACATCGCATTGACAAATGTCAACTCCCTGCCCGACCGGGAGGCAGGCTTGATTTTTAAAACTTCGTGCACCTTGCTATCGAACTTGCCGGTTCAAACATTTTTTACTTTTAAAAGACAATAATCAAACTAAGATGAGCGACCTAAACATAAGTCCCGAAGATCTGGAGCTATTGAACTCCAAGCTAGGCCTGCACGCACTCCTTCGCACGAAAAAGGTCAACGTGAAGAAAGCACTCAAGGAAACAAAGTATGCAGTGGAGTTCCGCCGGCGACAGGAGGAGTTGATTAAAATGCAAAACTGGGTGATCGAAAATGACAAGAAAGTGGTTTTGATCTTTGAAGGCAGAGATGCGGCGGGAAAAGGTGGCGCCATCAGAAGGATAACCGAGTATATCAATCCACGTCACTACAGGATTGTGGCCCTCGACAAACCCACCGATGACGAGCGCCACCAATGGTTTTTCCAGCGGTACATCAATCAACTGCCCAAGCCCGGCGAAATGGTGCTCTTCGACCGGTCGTGGTACAACCGTGCCGTAGTGGAACCGGTAAACGGTTTCTGCACCTCTCGGGAATACGACATCTTCATGTCGCAGGTCAATGAATTTGAGAAGATGCTGATCGAATCGGATACCCACCTCATCAAATTTTACTTCTCCATCACCAAAGAAGAGCAAGCCCGAAGGTTTAAGGACATCAAAGATAATCCGCTGAAACGATGGAAGATGACCGCAGTAGATGAACGGGCCCAAGAACTTTGGGATGAATACACCAAATACAAAGAGCTGATGTTTGACCAAACCGATACCATACACGCGCCTTGGAAAATCATCGATGCCAACCAGAAATCAAGCGCACGACTCGAAGCCATCAATCATGTATTGGGCACGATCCCGTTTAATCGTTAATTTGAAGTCGCTGGTTTTTCGTCGCTAGTCACAAGTCGTGACTATTAAAGAAATGCCTATTTGAAACCAATCCCGAACAGCACTATTCAGGGGTTTAAACCAATTGAGCCAAGACCCGCTAGCACAAAACCTCAATCCGCTTATCCACTGATTTTCTCAACCCTACCCTGATTGCCCCAAACAGAATTCTCGCGAAGATATTGGCGGGATAGATACATTCGGCTATTTGGGCTATTCGGTTATCTCGTTTGTCAATAACCTCGGGACGTATCGCAGGGGGTGTGGCAGCCAGTTCTTCGGCAAATTCCCAAGCCCCGTTGCGGGCCAGCCTCATGCTGAAATTGACGAGCTTATCGTCCAGCTTTCCCGAGAGTTTTAACATTACTTTTAGAAAAGGCCAAATCTCGCAAAGTTCATCTTGGACTTCTTCTACCAGCTCAGCCAAAACGTCATTTATCTTATCGAAATCATTCTTTAGTCCTGCAACAGACTCATTGCCGGAGGTCTCCACCGCCGCAATACCCAGATCGAGGTTGATGTGCGCATTGATTCCCCACAGCAAATGTTGTAAAGTCAGCGG
>DATFKV010000259.1:0-5476 GCA_035268465.1 Cryomorphaceae bacterium
GCCGCTTCAAGACGCCTGTAAGTTTCAGCCCTGGGTCTATAGCCCGGGAGCGGTGGATATAGATGGAGACAGCTTGTCCTTTAAATTAGTACCAAGCATGGGTGCGGGCTGTGTGCCTTTTGAATTGGGGTTTTATGTCTATCCCGATGAAATAGATGCTATAGCAGGATCTCCTGACCCAACCAATAATATTAGTATCGATCCTTTAACCGGAACGATCGTTTGGGATTCGCCGCAGCGAAACGGGGAATACAATATCGCATTTATCGTTGAAGAGTGGAGGAATGGTGTAAGGTTAGGCCAAGTGATGCGCGACATGCAAATTTTGGTAGACGATTGTGCTAACCTACCTCCGGAGATAGGATTCATGCCGGATACCTGTATAGAGGCCGGACAAAATTTGAATTTTGAAATTACCGCTACCGATCCGGAAGGTTCGAACTTGGAGATTGCCGGTTTCGGGCTTCCTTTTGAAGTCGAAAATGATGCCATTCTGAACCAAGGAGGATTGATGCCGCCCGTTCAAGCTATTTTTTCTTGGGATACAGAGTGCCAAAACGTTCGTTTGCAACCTTATCAAGTCACTTTTCAGGTTACTGATAACGGCCCCGGCGTCCCGCTTGTGGATATCACAACTATGAATATTACCGTTGTGGCACCTGCCCCGGAAAATTTAGAAGCAGAGGCCGTCGGAAGCTCCATCCAGCTCAATTGGGATCCTTCGCCTTGCTCTGAGGCTATTGGATACAAGATTTATCGCCGCATTGGTTCTTTTGGCTTTGTGCCCGATCAGTGTGAAACAGGTGTGCCTGAATACACCGGCTTCACCTTAATAGATACGACGCTGGGCTTGAATAGTACTTCATTCCTCGATAATGATGAGGTTCTTTTTGGCAGACAAAATTGCTACATGGTGGTAGCTTGCTTTCCCGATGGCGCCGAGAGTTACGCCAGCAATGAATCCTGCGCCGAGATCATCTTCGGAATTCCGATTATTACGAAAAACAGTGTCGGTGTTACAGCCATAGCGGGTATTGATACCGTGAGTTGGAGAAATCCTATTGACTTGGACCTGGATGTTTTTCCGGGACCATATCAGTACCAACTTTTTCGTTCAGAAGGATACGGCGCCGCTGAAGACCTCGTTTTTGAGTCGTCAATTGAAACCAATTTGGAAGATTTGCAATTGAGTTTTACACCGCCACCTTTCACGAATACTGCTGATACGGCTCATACTTACAGAGTTGAATTGTTGAGCAACGGAGAGTTTGCCGCCCGCTCTAATTTGGCGTCGAGTATTTTTCTGGAATTGATTCCCAATGATAATCGTATCGAAGTTACTTGGCGAGAAGAGAACCCTTGGCTCAACTTTGAATACGATATATATAGACGTGCAGCCGGTGAGGCTGATTTTGAAATTCTTGCTACAATAGATACCGTAGGGTATTTGGATGAGGATTTGCAAAACAATCGCGAGTATTGTTATTACTTGGTTGCCAAAGGATCTTATTTTTCTTCACTGGAGAATGACACCTTGATCAATTACTCACAAGAGGCTTGTTCTGTGCCATATGATAGAAATCCGCCTTGTCCTCCGGAGCTTTTCGGAGATTCTGATTGCGTTGATTTATTTGTTGATTTGGAGTGGACCAATCCGAATGAGGAATGCGAGGATACCGATGACGTGACAGGGTATAATGTATATTATTCTGCCACCGACGGGGGAGAGTTTGAGTTACTTCAATCATTCCAAGGGGAGTTTAGCAATGCGCTGTACAGAGATTTGATTCAAGAGAACTCCATTTCAGGTTGTTACGCCGTTACGGCGCTGGACTCTCTCTCTGAATGGCCTGATGGTAGATTGGTTCAAAACGAAAGTGAGTTTAGTAACATTTTGTGTTTTGACAACTGTCCTGAATATGCCTTTCCCAATGTATTCACTCCGAACGGCGACGGAAGAAATGACATCTTGATTCCTTCTCCGATCAGAGCCATAGACTCGGTTGAATTTACCGTCTTCAATAGGTGGGGAGGAATAGTTTTCAAATCTACCGATCCGCAAATTTTATGGAATGGAGAGAACATTCAATCGGACGGGGTGGTTACTGATGGAACATACCATTACGTCTGTAGGGTATTTACACGCAGGCTGACCGGAATTGAACCGATAGATCTTTCGGGCTACATTACCATTTTCGCTGAGAAAGGAAACACCTTAGATTAACACCGACATGTTTACAGGCATTATTGAGACTATGGGCGCCGTTCGATCCATTTCCCAAGAAGGAAAGAATATACATTTTACTATAAAATCCTCAATCAGCGACGCTCTTAAGGTCGATCAGAGTGTAGCTCATGACGGTGTGTGTCTTACAGTGGTGGAACAGTCAGAGGGGTCTCATGTTGTTACGGCTATTGCCGAAACATTAAGAAAGACCAACCTCGGAAGTTGGAAAGTTGGGACTCAGATCAATCTGGAGAGGTGCATGCCTATGACGGGTAGATTTGACGGCCACATCGTACAAGGGCACGTGGACACTACGGGAAAGGTGACTGAGGTTTTTGAAGAAGACGGTAGCTGGAGATTCTTTTTTGAACACGAGGAAAGCACGGACTTTGTAACCGTCCAAAAAGGATCCATAACCATAAACGGAGTTAGCCTCACCGTAGTAGATAGCTCACCGACAGGTTTTTCAGTGGCCATTATTCCTTATACTTACGAGCATACCGGATTCAAGAATTTTTCTGCAGGAGATACAGTAAATTTGGAATTTGACATAATTGGAAAATATGTCAAAGAGTTGATGCGACGTGAGTCCAAGTCCGCTTAAAAGACCTCGGAGGCGATTTGCTTAACGGCTTCTGATCGGCCCATGGTATAGTAGTGCAAGCACGGAACACCGTGTTCTACCAGGCCTTGGCTTTGTTTTATACTCCATTCTACCCCCACCTTATTCACTTCCTCATTGGTTTTGCAATCCATTAACTGATCTGCCAGTTCGTCGGGAAAGTCAATAAAGAATGTTTTTGGCAAGAACTGAATATGACGCAGCGAGGTTATAGGTTTTAGCCCGGGTATGATTGGAACTTTGATCCCAATCTCTCGGCAACGCTTTTCGAATTCGAAGAACTTGTCGTTATCAAAAAACATTTGAGTGGTAATGTAGTCCGCACCTGCTTCTACTTTTTTCTTCAAGTATTTCAAGTCGGTTTTAAAACTCATCGACTCGTAGTGTTTTTCGGGATAACCGGCTGCGCCGATACAGAAGTTGGTCTTGCCGCTGTTTTCGCTTTCCTTGTGAAGGAAATTGCCTTTGTTTAAGCGGGCGATCTGATCAATTAACTCGTCGGCATATCGGTGTCCCAGTTCTTCGGGCACGAAGTTGTTTTCACTTTTGATGGGGTCTCCTCTCAATGCAAGAACATTGTCAACACCCAGAAAGTGTAGATCGATCAAAGCATTTTCCGTTTCTTCTTTGGTGAATCCACCGCAGATAAGATGAGGGACGGCATCAATGTCGTATTTGTTGATAATGGCAGCACAGATCCCTACAGTTCCCGGGCGTTTTTTGATGCTTACTTTTTTCAGCATGTCATTTGGGAACTTTTTATAAATGTATTCCTCGCGGTGGTAGGTCACATTGATAAAAGGAGGGTTGAATTCCATCAAGGGATCTATTCCTCGATAGATGTCTTCGATTCCTTTTCCTTTAAGAGGAGGTAGGATTTCGAATGAAAAGACGGTGCTCTTCGCTCGCTTCAGGTGGTCAGTAACTTTCACGCTCCGAATTTTTTAAGGGGCAAATATAAAAGACAAGCCCGACATGCGGACTTGTCTTTTAGTATAATAAATTGCAAGGATTATTGTTCGCTACCTCCCTCGGTAATTATCGTCAGATTTCCCGTTTCAATCTTATCGATACTGGGAAGTTTCAATTCATAGAAATAAACCCCGCCTGCAAGATCGCCCGGATCCCAGCCATCATTTTCAGCTTGGTACTGCCCATAAGACGAGCTCGAGAATACTTCTTGACCCCATCGATTGAATATCGATAAGGAGACACCGGGGAAAAATTCAATGTATTGAATTGCGAAAACATCATTTAAACCGTCACCATTTGGGGTTACGATGTTCGGGATGTTGTACTCACACGCCAAAGGGCTAAATACCAATGTGTCTCGTCCCGGCTCCGGACATCTGAAAAAGGCATCAAACGTGCTTACCGTGACCATGTAACTTTCCAATGGCTCAAAAGCAAGCGGAGGAAAACTCTGAAATTGATCCATGTCAAAATCAGTAGGGGGAGTCACGGCTCCCGGATTAATGGATGTCAGCTCCCACTGATAAGTTCCGTTTCCTTCTCCCTGAAGAACTGCCGTTAGATTGAGCGTATCCTCCTCAAAACAGAAAATCGGATCTTCGGGAATAATAGTCAAATCAGGTTGTTCGTACCATTTAATGGTTCGAGTTACGGCATCATTAGGGCACCTTATATCTGTGTAGGTGATAAGGTAATCACCGAATTCGGGAGCGATGATTTCTGTAACGACCGCATTCGGGGCTGAAAATATCACGCCCTCATCCTCTGCTGACCATGAACCTCCGATACTCTCAGGGGCCACATCAACTGCTTTAAAACGTGGAATCAGTCCACAGATCGTATCGCCTTCAAAATTCACCTCGATGGCAGTTACGTTAGACGTATCTGAAGCGCTACCGCATACTCCGTCGATGGTCAATATGATTTCTCCTGAACTATTTACCGTTGTGCTGTAATCAGTGGTATTATAGGTGTTGCCGTTTTGTGTCCAATTGATAAAGAAGTTGCCGCTGTTAGCCTGCTGAGGACCCGCATCGTAAACGATACTGGCGCCCCCACAGAGAACGGTGTCTTCAAAGAAGGGCTCAATCTGTGGAACCGGTCGAAAATCGATATTGGCCGTATCGCGATAGACAGAGACATTATTCTCGATGCCGCAGAATTGCTCAGTGTATTCAATAGTGTAAATGCCAAACTCAGTTGCGTTTATATTCGTGAACCCGAATTCATTTTCATCGGAAAAGATCAGATTAGCCGTTTCGGTAGGAGTTTCCAATAATTCATATGACCCACCTAACGGATCATTGCTTGGGTTGAGCGAATCCAGTAAAAAACAAGCTATGTTGTCGTTAAATACCGGCAGTGGCCTTACATATACCAAAAAGGTAGTGTCGTGAATACAACCGAAACTGTCTTCTACAATGAAAGTAAAGGCATTGTTTCCTTCATTTGAAGGGACAATTGTGACACTCGTGTCTGAATTGAAAACAATGTCTTCGTCTTCCAACCAATATGCATCAACAATGTCGGGGGTGTAATAAATCGTGTCGAGTTCGAAATTAGGGCCGAATTCCATTCCCCAGTTAAAGATGTACCCGTTGTCAGCTCCGATGTTGTCACGGATCGTTATGGTCCAATCACCGTTGAGAGGACAT
>DATFKV010000260.1:0-2670 GCA_035268465.1 Cryomorphaceae bacterium
ATTCAGGGAAATCACAGCAATACACTGATCCATTATGGCAATAAGTACATCCTCAAAATGTACCGAAAGCTCGATACTAAGGTCAATCCCGATTTGGAGCTCAATCGCTTTCTTCACCAAGAGGTGAATTTCGAATACATACCGGATTATTTAGGAGCCATAATGTGGAAGCGCGAAGGCGATCCGATCGTCTTGGGTATGCTACAACAGGCAGTCGAAAATAACGGTGATGCGGCGGGATACATGAATGACCTTTTGCAAAACTACTACGACCGCATACTTTCGTCAGCCAAAGACGAGTTGGAGTTTCCCGAGACCTTACCCTCACTTACTGAGGCAGTCTCATTTGAGGATGTTTCTTCTGACGAGCAGTTGCTTATGGGGCTTCACGGGGCAGAGCGAGCGATTCTTCTGGGGCAGAGAACTGCCGAAATGCATCAGGCACTGGCTTCTGATCGAAAAAGTGCAGATTTCAAACCCGAAGCCTTCTCGCTCCATTATCAGCGTTCGCTTTATTCCTCTTTTCAAACGTTGGTGCGAAGTACGTTCGATCGTTTGAAAAAACAACGAAAGTCTATTCCCGAAGGCATTCTATCCGAAGCCGATGAATTATTGGGTAAACGAAGCGACCTGATGAACAAGTTGAAAAAGGTTTATGACAAGAAATTTGACGTGGTGAAAATTCGTTGCCACGGTGATTTTCATCTCGGGCAAGTACTGTTCACCGGCCGCGATTGCATCTTCATCGATTTCGAAGGGGAACCGAGTCGGAGCATTAGTGAAAGAAAGCTCAAACGCTCGCCTCTCCGTGATATCGCCGGTATGATTCGATCATTCCACTACGCGGCTTACGGGGCTATTTTGCTAAACGAGCAGTACAATGATGATGAAGTAGCACGCGTCCTACCTTGGGCAGAAGTTTGGTACAAGCGAATGGCCGGGTTCTTTTTGCGTAGCTATTTGGAGCACCTTGACGGGACCGATTTCATCCCGAATGAGAAAAAGGATTTGGACGTTTTGCTCGACACGTTTTTGATGGAAAAAGCTGTTTACGAGCTTCAATGGGAACTGAGCCACAGACCTACTTGGGTTGCGATTCCGCTCAAAGGATTGAAGGATTTGATAGAATAGGGATGAGCAGATAGAGATTAAGCGAAATGACAAAACCGGTCACTTCCTTTTCAGCAGGTAAAAAACGACCTCATTTTAACACCATCACTCTCTGATTGGTAGAGAAGCCATTTTTGTTTTTTACAGAAATCAGGTACACTCCTTCGGCTATAAAGCGAGCTGACGGTATCAATAGCGTTCTTTGGTCTCCTTGGACTTGATCCTGAAAAATCACTTTTCCCAAGAGGTCATAAACGATGAGTTCACCATCGCTATCCCTAAGGCTTTTAAAGGTTATCCTAAGGGAACCCTCCTTTACAGGATTCGGGTAAATGGTAAATTCAGGAGCAGGCCTACCACCAAGATCGCTGCCTTGAGGAAACATGATGGTCGAGGGGCCGTCAATCACAACTGCTTCTTGGCCGCAAGGTCCCGGATCGGTTGCATCGGGATTGTAATTGTCGGCAGTTGGGTCTTGGCAGCCGACGATTTCGTTTGTGTCACAAATGCCGTCGCCATCGGTATCGGAAAGCCATTCAACAAATAAAGTCTCAATGCAATCACAGCTCGCGGTACTGCCGGTATAGGTATAAAGTCCTGACTGGTCTTGAGACGGACTAAGAACAGGAGAACTTATACTTCCATCGGGATCTGTCCAAATACCGTCCACACCACATTGCAGAGACAAATAGGAAGCTAGACTTATCGGGTCATTTGCACAAGTAATCAAAGTGTCTTCGGATGCTACCAATTCAGAATCAGAAATGTTAATAAAGGCTGTATCAATGACTAATGGGCATGGTTCTATCACGTATGGATTGGTGAAATATCCATTTTGTAAATTGTCTGAATCACCGTCGTCAGGTCCTCCATCAAAATTATAAGGATCGATGCTGAATTCTCCGGCTGCATAGAAAGCGATTAACTCACCGTTTTGATTGTAATATAGAATGGAACTATTTGCAATTGATGTTTGAAACAATGACTGCAATTCCAGCGGCTCTTCGCTGAGGCAAATTGTCGTTACTGTAGAAGGACTGGCTAGACCCAAAAAATCCAGATCAATCGAAAAAAGAAGCTCACAATTGTTTTCTTGCAGAAAGGAGTACTGATAGGATGCGCTGCTCTCCGTAGGGTTAACGATTAATCCATCATCAATAACAGTTCCCGTTTCATCAGTCCAAACTCCACCTTCGGGAATGTAGTTCGGGATATTTGACTCGAATAGAGAATCCAAAGAAATTGAACCAATGGCGCAAAGTGACTCCTCAATGAGTACCCCGAAATCATTCGATAAAATTTCAACGGATATAGCGTTGGAACAATCAGCTCCATCTACTACGAAAGAATAGGAACCATACGGGTATAAGCCACCTATAAAAATTCCCGACTCCACTTCGTTTCCCAGTGGGTCTACCCAAAAACCATCATCAAATGGGGGTAGAATATTTTCGTATAAATCATATACTGCCTCGTCGCATAGAAACAGGGTGTCAGAGACCACGATTCCCGGAAAAGCATCACAGCAATTAATTGCAACTGAAGCAGTTTCAAGAATGT
>DATFKV010000261.1:0-4310 GCA_035268465.1 Cryomorphaceae bacterium
TATGTTTCGGCATCTTCAAGCTGTTCCAGATCTACGTAAGCTGCAGCCGCATTGCTGTAGATGCTCAATTTCATTTTAGGATCGATAGAGGCCCCGTCTGAACTATCGAGGGCGATCTCTAACATATCCAAGCCCTTGTTAGAGTTGCCCATCCCGATATACAGGCTTCCCAAATTATCGTGAATTCGATGATATTGGCTGAGATTTCCCGCAGCTTTTGCTTGCGCGATGGCCTTTTCGTAGTAGTGAATGGCTTGGTCATATTTACCCGTTTGACGGTGGCAAATGCCCAAATTGGCCAAGGAAATGGCCATCCCGTTTTCGTCACCGATGTTTTGCCTGATGTCCAATGCTTCCAAGTGGTACTTGATGGCTTGATCGTAAAGTTCGAGCTCCTGATTGGCCAAGCCCAGATTGGAAATGTAATTGACATAATCTGACTTTTTTGAGTCGGGGTTTTCCCTTGAGAGCTTCAATGCTTCTGAAAAATAGCCAATGGCCTTGCGGTATTGGGATGAATTCAAACTGTTCATCCCTAAGTTGTTGTAGGCTCTTTGTTCGAGATCACTCCAGTCTCGTTTCTTGCTCTCGTTCAGTATTCGGGTAAAGACAATTCGTGCACTGTCAATCTCCTGATTTACGTCGTAATAAATTCCCAGATTTTGGCAGAGGTTGTAATAAAACCGCGATTTTCCATGAGAACCTTCTATGCTTTTCAAACCGGCATCAATTTTCTTTTTGGCCAAGGAGCCATCGCTGAAAATCAAAATGAAGGTGAGCCGCTGCAGCGCAGCGTAGCGCGTTGAGTCGGGTAGGGATGTGTCTTCATAGACCATCTTCAGGCTGTCCGCGGGCGAAGGTTCTGTGCCCGCGGAATGGGATGGGCTCAGCAGCGCGATCAGAAAGCAAAGTGAAAAAAAAGTGCGAATCAATCTGGGAATTATATGGCGATGAATGTAAGTTAAAACCGATAATTTCAAAGAAATGTTTCGCAGAAATCAGCGGATGTTTACAGAAATTAATGAGTTTTCTCTTGACCGTGTCCGTGTGGAATTTCAATACTTTATTTGCAGGCTATTTTCGATAGAGCGAGAAAACATGACTGAAGAATCACCTATTTTGTCACCTCAAATGAGCAAAAGGTATTGGGCGATATGGATTTGGGCGGCTGCCATCTTTTTGGGATTGCTCTTGCCTTTTTTGGTTCAACGAGGTATGTTTCTAGACGGGGTCACTTACGCCGCCATATCCAAGAACTTATCTTTAGGAGACGGCTCGTTTTGGGCGCCGCACTACACCCCGACACTTTATCCCGTTTTCTACGAGCATCCTCCCTTGGTTTTTGGTTTGCAATCCGTCCTATTCAGTGTTTTCGGCGATCATTTTTGGATAGAACGACTCTATTCTTTCCTGACCGCGATGGCTGTCATAGGCGGTATGCTGTTCTGCTTACGCCAAGTATTGGATAAGCAGAGAGCCTGGTTAGCGACTGCCTTGGCCGTTGTATTATGGATCAGTATCCCTCAGGTTTTTTGGTCTTTTCGAAACAATATGCTCGAAAATACTTCTTCGGTCCTCACACTCTTTTCGGTCGGGGCTTTTTTGGCTTACCGCCAAATGGGGAGGCTGCACTTTTGTTTATTCGGATCACTTTGCGTGATGGGGGCTTTTTTGGCTAAAGGGCCTACGGCGTTGTTTCCGCTGGCCGCGCCACTCTTGGCCATACTCGTCTTTGGCGGAAGCCAAAAACTGAAATACTCCATCGGAGCTTACACAGCAGTTCTAGCGGTGTTTTGTCTTTTCTATTTTTCATTCCACGGGATGCAAAACAACTTGACGGGCTATTTCAACGCACAGGTTTTACCGGCACTTGAAGGCAAAAGAGAGGTCACCACAGACAACCGTTTCTCAATCGTCGGCAAGTTCATTTTGGAGGGTATGTTGAGCTCTGCGCTAATCGGAGCGGCGATGGTCAAACGAAAGAGTTTTAAAATCTCTCCATCTGCCGTTTTCTTCTTTTTGGTCGCGCTTTCGGCATCCTTGCCAATGATTGTTTCGCTTAAGCAAAGGAGCTACTACTTGGTTCCTGCTTTTCCTTTTTTGGCTATGGCAGCCGCAGTGGTCGTGATGCCATTCGCTGAAACTTTCGCAAAGCAATTAGCGTCCTCAACTTTGCGCATAGTGCGAGCAACGGGCATAATGGCCATAACGGCAATTTTGATCATTGCCGCTTTTCGATATGGCGACTATTCCAGAAACGAAGAATTGATTCAGGATGCCGCGAAATTGGCCAAGGAGTTTCCACGAGGCTTCGTTTTCTCAACCTCTGCCGCAGATTGGAATGATTGGGGCTTTCATGCCTCCCTCGCCCGCAAGGGAGGGCAAGGATTGGGCATCGATCACAGGTCCGAATATTTCTTATCAAAGTCGACTGATGGGATTCCGGTAGGATACAAAGAGGTCGAGATGGGTTTGAAGACATTGGTTCTCTCTCTGCGCCCGAAAGAAGGCACAATGGAATAAGTTAAGGGGAATGGCGAGATAGATGCGACTTGACGCAGTAGGGCAGAAAAAAAAAGAGGCCCGATTAAGAGCCTCTTTTACCATCAACTCGAATCCAAACGGATTCTACAAAGCACATCCACCTAACAAATTGAAATCGTGCTTAGCTCAATTAGCCATGGCTATGGCTATTTTATTTTTTGTGGTTCGCGTAACACCCGGATTGCTGAAATATTGATCGAGTGAGTAGCTGTATTCTTTGCATCTGTTCTCAGTCAAGCATTTCCTCTCAATTACTTGCGATCCATCGTCGCTTAAGTAAAGTTCAACCACGCTCTTCTCGTTATTAATTGTATCAACTAATTTCATATATCATAAATTTGGGTTCACAATGTACTACGGGGGTATGTCTCAAATCATTCAATTAATTTGATTTGCGTTTAGAATTGAAAGAATTGTAGATTTGGAATTCGAAAATTGTGAATATTATAAAATATGCCCAAGAAAATTGATCACGTAGATTCAGAGATAATTCTCAAACTCATTGATAACGCGCGCAAACCCTTTACCGAGATTGCTAAGGAGCTAATCGTGTCAACGGGCACGGTGCACCAAAGAGTAAAGAAGTTGGAAAACAAGGGGATTATCAATGGCTATTCTATTTCAATCAATTACCACAAATTCGGTTATACGCTCACGGTCTATGCCGGAATCTTCGTATCGACCGGGTACAGCGCCATGCAAATCATTGACAAGTTGAATGCGATTCCTGAAGTGACGGTAGCCGACTTGGCCGCGGGAACCTACAGCATCTTTTGCAAACTGAGGTGCAAGGACACCCTTCATGCAAAAGATGTGCTCTTCAAGATGCAAGATATAGAAGGGGTGAAGGGAACGGAAACCATGATCATGCTCGAAGAGAGACTCAACGACAATAAACGCCTGCTCCGATCCATCATCGGCGATATGAAATAGGAGATGAAGTCTTAAGCTTCGCCCAGTTTTCCTTTGAGTTCTTCCACTCGGTTGATTTCCGTTTGCAGATCTCTCTTGAGTTTGGTCTCTTTCTCTCTGGTTTTTCTCCGGTGTTCTTCGAATTCTTCCTGAAGCTGATTAAAATCTTTTTTGGTGCTTTTGGTTGTTTTGTTTGCCGATGAAAATCGGAAATACAAGATAAGTACCGCGACGATGAGAATGAAAATGATGACCCAGCTAAAGGTTATGTAGCCACCTTTGGTCATATCTATTCCCAAAAAGCTCATGTGCTCTATCTGATAGGCTTGGTTGGAAAGACTGCTGTCTCTTTCTGCCAAGTTGGTTTCCAGAGTCGACACGGTCTTCTTAAGGTCACGCACCTCAGCATTGAGGCTGCTGATCTCCGCTCTGTTTTCGTTCAGCGTATCTTCGACTGATGACCAAAAACCATCGAGTTTATTCTGATCAACTACCTTGTATTGCTGGTAGTTATTGGATTTTTTCTTAAGCTCGATATATTGGTTCTCAAGCGTGTTGGGCTCGTCCGTCTCCTCTTCTTGCGCTATACCGGCAAAGGGAAGAACAGCTAATGCGAAAATAAAAATGAACTGACGATAAGGCATGTTTTATTCTTTTTTTCTAGGCGTAGTAAACCAAGCAAAGGTAGTTGACTTTTTTGCTTTAGCCGAGTTCAAAGCGACTTGATTTGTTCACAATGTGGCAGGTGAGTTTGTGCGTTTCAATTTGAATTGATTTTTTCCAAATTTGGAATGTTATAGAATTTCCTGATGTAGCATAGATCAGGCTTTAGCGAAATATCCATGTAGGTACAT
>DATFKV010000262.1:0-3804 GCA_035268465.1 Cryomorphaceae bacterium
TACGCTCACGTTGATGCAACTTCACTTGAGGGCACCATCTTTGAGCAAAGAGTGGCGCACGGATACTTTGTCCTGAGTAAAGCTGCCGGACTTTTCGTTGAAGCCAAGAAAGGCCCTGTACTTTTGAACTACGGAATTGAAGAGTGTCGATTCACCAAACCCGTTTACCCGGGTATGACTATTGGCGTAAGACTGACGGTCAAACAAAAAATAGAACAGGAAAAGAAAAGTGAAGAAGATATAGCCAAAGGGATTGTCAAATTCTTGGTAGACGTTTATGACGACGAGAGTGAAACCGTGGCAATAGCAACCATTTTAACCATGGTGAAAAAGAAGAATCAAGAATAAATGGAATTTAATTTTGAAGCGCTTCTTGCACCGGAGAATCTCATAGCCTTAGCCACGCTTACGGTTCTGGAAATTGTATTGGGAGTGGATAATATTCTCTTTATTTCCATTATATCAGAGAAGCTTCCAAAGGCAGAGCAACCGAAAGCAAGGGTTGTAGGATTAGCACTGGCGTTAATTTTCAGATTGGCCCTACTTTTTATGATTTCCTGGTTGGTTCATTTTACAGAGCCCATCTTCACTTTATTTGATATTGCCTTTTCCGGCAGGGACCTCATACTTCTTGGTGGAGGTGTTTTCCTCTTGGTAAAGACGATATCAGAAATTCACCAGAAGGTCGAAGGTGATAAAGAGAAGCATGGCCCGAAGACCAAACCGAGAACTTTTATGAGCGTGGTGGGAATGATCATTCTGATCGATATGGTTTTTTCATTTGACTCTATACTCACGGCGGTGGGAATGGTGTCAGAATTATCCATTATGGTGGTTGCAGTAGTTCTGGCCATGATTGTAATGCTGGTTTTTGTGAACAAGATCAGTCGGATCATAAACAACCATCCCGGGATTCAAATGCTCGCCCTTTCCTTTCTGATTCTCATATCTTTTGTTTTAATACTTGATGGTCTCCATAAGCACATTGAAAGAGGCTACGTGTACTTCGCATTGTTCTTCTCATTGATTGTGGAAGTATTAAACATCCGCTCAAACAAGAACCGCAAAAAACCCAATACGAATGAACTCATCTGAATACCCGAATGGAAATGTCATTCTCACAAAGGAGAATGGAATTGGAACAATTGAATTTTTTCATCCAGCGAGTAATTCTCTGCCCGGTGCCATTCTCAAATCACTGGCAGATACCATTGCCGATGCGGGAAGTGACGAAGATATTCGAGTAATTGTACTCAAATCGACCGGGAACAGAGCGTTTTGTGCCGGTGCCAGTTTTGACGAGTTAATGTCGATTGATAATGAGGCAGTGGGAAAAGAGTTCTTTATGGGTTTTGCCCGCGTGATCAATGCGATGCGAAAAGCTCCAAAATTTATTATCGGACGCGTACAGGGAAAAACCGTGGGAGGCGGTGTTGGGTTGGCCTCATCCGTTGATTATTGCTTCGCCACTCAACATGCTTCGATAAAGCTAAGTGAGTTAGCTATTGGCATCGGCCCATTTGTAGTGGGTCCAGCGGTAGAGCGGAAGGTTGGAGTTTCGGGCATGTCGCAACTTACCATTGATGCCACCGGATGGAGGTCTCCCGAATGGGCTCAGAGTCACGGTTTATTTGCCCATGTTTTCGAATCAACTGATGAGATGGATGCACGTATTACCGAACTCGCGGAGCAATTGGCTAAGAGCAATCCCGAAGCCATGGCGGCCTTGAAACAAAACTTTTGGTTGGGAACGGAAAATTGGGATCGGCTCCTTGAAGAAAGAGCAGCGATGAGTGGAAGACTGGTACTGAGTGATTTCACAAGAAACTCGATCTCAGCGTTTAAGGCAGGCCAACGATAGAAGGCAAAGAGAGGGCTTTTTTCTTACCGAAAGAGCAAACCTTAGGTGTTTCCTTTCGTAGAAAGTTTCGGATAAGTCCGGCTTATGTCACACTTAATTTCAAAAATAACGTTCAAAATCTTTATGCTCATACTGGGCGTAATGATCGTACTCACAGGTTTCTTTGCTATGGTGTCATACAGCGACTCCATAGATGGCTTTAAGAAATCTGAGATGAAGCGCCTCAAATCCGTGGTAAAAACTCAAGCCCTGCTTTTAGAGTCTACGGAAATTGCGCCTGCGGATGAAAATTCAGAGCAAGGCGGTTTCCGAATTCTACGAGCCAAACTTCAGAACTCCCTCTCGAATATAAATAGCCTCAATGATCTGAATCAAGGGCTGTCATTAATTTTGGTCAGAAAGCAGGATGGATTGACAGAAATCATTTCATCCGGCGCAACCTTCTATTTGGACAACGCCAATCCGAAAGTCAGATCACTTTTGAAGAAATTGCCCACTGAATCTTGGGAAGCAAAATTGGAACAGGCCAACGACGATGAAAGTCTTTTTTACGCCGCACCTGTTACTTTTCCGGGTATAAAGGATTATCACGGATACCTCTTTGTGGAAGAGAGCATTAGCGAAAAGCTATCTGAGGCACGATTCGTTTTGCTCCAAAGGCTGCTTCTGGCTTTCATCATGATTGTAGTTCTTGCATTCATTGGTAATAAGTACCTCAAAAGAGTACTGCGTCATGAAGTAATAGCGAAACAGAAACTAAAAGAGTATGCCTCTTTGGCCGACGAAAGAAACAAGGAACTCGAACGTCTCTCTTTTGTCTTGGGAAAAAGTGACAACTTGATTCTGCTAACCGATAGCCACGGCAAGATAGAATGGCTGAATCAAAGAGCGAAAAGCGCTAATAACTATAGTGCGGAGGAATTGGATAGTTTCATCGGACGCGAATTGGCCGAAGTGAGTCACTACCCAAAGATAAAGGAGGCCATTGAAATCGTAAATCGAACGAAGAAGAAGCATATTTACGAAGCGAAATCTTACAACGAACACAAACAGGAATTTTGGGCGAGTACCACGATTACTCCTATATTGAATGACGCCGGTGAAGTAGATAATCTTCTGTTTGTCGACGCCGACATCACCAAACTCAAAATGGCTGAGATGGAAATTTCAAAACTGGCCAATTTTGCCCAAGAGAATACCAATGCCTTGATTCGGTTTTCCAAAAATGGAGAGGCCCTTTTCGCCAATGGCCCTGGCAAAAATCTTTTGAAACAATGGGGTTCGAGAGTCAATGAAATATTAAAGAAGCCATCCATACTCAATACCATTCGACTGGCCACCGTTCTGGAGCAAGAGCAGAAACTGAATCTTGAGTCCAATCACAGAATTTATAGTCTTCGCTTCCACCCTGTGAGAAACAAAGACTATGTAAATGTATATGCTGAAGACATCACGGAAGTTAAACTTGCAGAAAAGGAATACCGCGATCGCGCCTCAATGATTGAGAAACACAACCTCAACATAACCGATAGCATCAACTACGCAAAACGCATTCAAGATGCCATAATACCCGGCGAGGACCACATCAGAAAGTATTTCACCGATTCTTTTTTAATCTATCGCCCCAAAGATATTGTGAGTGGAGATTTTGTTTGGCTCTACGAGATAAAACCAAAGGAAGAATATCTTTTTGCTCTGGCAGATTGCACGGGGCACGGTGTTCCCGGTGCCATGATGTCGATAATCGGACACAGTCTTCTCAACGAAATTGTCGAAGGAGAAGAAATTACTGATCCGGCACTCATTCTGGAAGAGCTCAATAAAGAGGTGATCAAAACCCTTCGACAAAAATCGAACGGCGAGTCCAGTGACGGGATGGATGTGAGCATAGTCAGAATAAATATTCCTGAGTTGACCATCACCTTTGCGGGCGCATTCCAAGA
>DATFKV010000263.1:0-6012 GCA_035268465.1 Cryomorphaceae bacterium
CACTATCAAAACGGTTCCTCTAAAATTGTAGCCGGGGCCTACTTCAAACAAGTGTTGGTCACGGGAACTTCATTTATCAATGACATCAATGAATCATCCATGATGATCGGAGCCTTCTATGAGCCCAATCGGGCCGCAATAGTGAAAGGTCTGGTGGAATGGGGAAACTACACCATTGGGCTGGCTTACGATATCGATATCTCCGATGTAGCAGATTTTGGTTCTTCGGCTCGGGCATTTGAGCTGAACTTGGTGTATCAATGGGGAAGGAAGAGGTAGAATATCTAGAATAAGGAGACCGCCTCCCTGCGGTCGGCGGACTCGAAAGGGGGGCTTCGCAAACAAAGCCAATCGCTGCGCGCTTGGTCTTTTTTGCTTTTGGGAAAATACTCGAGCGAGCTTGGAACTGGTTTGATAGAAAAAGTAAGAATTCTCTATGGGGATGACGAGATTGCCTCCCTGCGGTCGGCGGACTCAAAGGGGGGGCTTCGCAAACAAAGCCAATCGCTGCGCGCTTGAACTTTTTTGCTTTTGGGAAAATACTCGAGCGAGCTCGGTATTTTCTCAAAAGCAAAAAAGCCTCTCATCTTGCGATGAGAGGCTTTGTTTGCGGTCCGGACGAGACTCGAACTCGCGACCTCCTGCGTGACAGGCAGGCATTCTAACCAACTGAACTACCGGACCTGGTAGTATTTTCAAATCCCGTAGCTCATCAGTTTGTCGCTTTGTTTCGCGACCTTCCCGCTGATAAGCGGGACATTCTAACCAACTGAACTACCGGACCTCTTATATGCTTCTCTTGCGAAGCGGAGGCAAAAGTAAATCATTTTCTTAATTGAACAAACCTATTTCAAGGAAAATAAAACTTTGATTCGAAAAGAATCTCAACTACTTCATCTTCCCCCGCTTAATCAGAAACTTAAGTAAAATCTGATTAAATCCTTCGGAGATATCGGCTTCCACCAAATCAATGCCGTATTGACCGCAACGGATCTTTAAGTCTTCGCGGAACTTCCTGATCTCAGTGAGGTAGGTCTCGCGAATTTCATTGGGATGAGCCTTCACTTGCTCACCCGTTTCGGTATCTACAAACGTGTAGGGACGATTTTCAAAATCAAAGTCGAGCTCTGTTTTCTTATCCGTAACGTGAAAAAGCACCACCTCGTGCTTGTTGAACTTCAAGTGCTGAAGCGCGGAAAACAACTCCTCTTCACGGTCTGAATTGTCAAACATATCGCTGAAGACAATTACCAGAGAACGACGCGGAATTCGCTCCGCCACCTCGTGAAAAGCATCGACGGCCGAAGTTTTGGCTCCCGTTGCCTCACTCGCCATAATCTTCTCCATTTCTGTAAAGAGAAACTTATGGTGAGCCATCGTACTCTTGGCAGGCGAGTGAAATTTTACCCCTTCGTCAAAAGTGGTAAAACCTACCGCATCTCTTTGTCGGCGCATAATTTCGGTGAGAGCCGCAGCGGCATAAACCGAAAAGGTGAACTTGCTGTGCTCGTCATCTCCTTTTGGCTCGGGGTAGCGCATGGACCCCGAAGTATCGAGCAGTATTCGGCAGCGTAGGTTGGTCTCCTCCTCGTAACGTTTCACGAAAAGCTTTTCCGTTCTGGCGGCTAATTTCCAATCGATGTGACGCGTGCTCTCACCCGTATTGTAAAGACGATGCTCGGCAAACTCTACCGAGAAACCGTGAAAAGGACTTTTGTGTAATCCGGTGATGAAACCTTCCACCACTTGGTTGGCCAAGAATTCTATCTTGGTCAAGTTTTGATATCGGTTGCGATCAATATTTAAAGGCATGAGTCGAAGTTAGACAAACGAACGTTCCTAAACCAAAAAAAGCGCCTTGAGGGCGCTTTTAAAGTGTTTTTGTTGGATCAGATTACATCTGTCCATCAAGCTTTTCAGTCAAGACATTCTTCGGAACGGCTCCAACACTTTTGTCAACGACTTCTCCATTTTTCAAGAAAAGGATCGTCGGGATATTTCGGATACCGTATTTCATCGAGATCTCAGGATTTTCATCCACATTTACTTTTCCGATAACGGCTTTTCCATCGTATTCTTTAGCAATCTCTTCGACTACCGGTCCGACCATTCTGCAAGGTCCGCACCACTCTGCCCAGAAATCAACCAAAACAGGTTTGTCCGATTTAAGAGCCATTTCTTCGAAGTTTGCTTGTGTAAATTCAACTGCCATGATAGTTTATTTTTATTTCAAAAGTATTTCAAGTTTCGTTGCCACGCTGACAACCAAACGACATTTTCAAATAGAGGACAAATTTAAGCCTTTAACTTGTAGCTAACTCCCGCAATGGCATCTAATTGCTTTATGGAATCATTGGATAAATCTATTCTCAAAGACCTCGAGGGCATGCGAACGGATAGTTTTCTCAGTGGATCGATTACTCGAAATTCTACTGCACACGTGCCACCGTTTCCATTTTTGTGCATCAAGGGCTCCAGTCCTTCCAAAAGCTTCTCGGTGATGTCTTCGGCTCTGACTTCGAGCAAAACCTTTTTGGTTCGCTTTTCGCGGAGCTCGTCTAGAAGCTCAATTCCCGTAATTTTGAATTCCAACTCTCCGTTTTTGCTCCATTTTTTGGGCATGACTTTCCCTCGTACCAAGACGAAGGCTCCCGTCACCAAGAAGTGCTTCAATTTCAGGTAGTCTTCGGAGAAGAGGAAAAATTTTTGTGAATCGAAATAGTCTTCCAGCTCGAAGGTTCCGAAAGGGTTTCCACTTTTGCTCATTCGGTGTTGTACCGCTCCCATCATCCCTGCTAAAGCCAATTCCTTACCATTAATCGGATTGAGATCACTCAGCAATCGGATATCACCACGGGTGAAATTTTCCAGTTCCAATTTGAAGTCATCGAGTGGATGAGCTGAAATGTAAATTCCCACCACTTCTTTCTCCTTGTTCAATCTCTCAAGTGTTCCCCATGGCGCGACGGGAGGTGCAACGGGCGTCTGCACTTCCACCGCTATGGTATCTCCAAAGAGATCAGGTGGAGCATCCTGCGAATCCTGTAAGGCTCCGCCAAATTTCACCAATTGCTCGGCAAAATTGGCTCCGCTGGCGGTTTCAGCGAAATACTGACTTCGATGTACCGACTCAAAACAGTCTAAGGCTCCCGCCAACGCCAGATTTTCAAGGCACTTGCGATTTACATGCTTCTTATCAGTGCGGGTAACAAAATCGTAAATGTCCTTGTAAGGTCCGTTCGCTTCACGTTCCTCAACGATCGCTTTTACGGCATTTCCCCCTACTCCTTTGATAGCGGCCATACCAAAACGAATTTGGTCGTTTTCGTTGACGGTGAATTTGAGATTCGATTCATTCACACTCGGGCCAAGGACGGGAGTTCCCAAGCGGCGACACTCTTCCATAAAGAACGTCACCTGCTTGATGTCGTTCATATTATTGCTCAGCACCGATGCCATGTAAGCCGCCGGGTAGTTCGCCTTGAGATAGGCCGTTTGAAAGGCCACCCAGGCATAGCAAGTGGAGTGAGACTTGTTGAAGGCATAGGATGCAAAAGCTTCCCAATCCTTCCAAATCTTCTCCAATACCTTTTCATCGTGGCCTTTGGCCTTGGCCTGTTCAATGAATTGAGGCTTCATCTTTGCCAGCACGTCCCCCTTCTTCTTACCCATCGCTTTTCGCAAAACGTCGGCCTCACCTTTGGTGAAGTCAGCCAGCTTTTGCGAAAGCAACATCACCTGCTCTTGGTAGACGGTGATTCCGTAAGTGCTTTTGAGAAGTTCCTCGCAGTCGGGCAAATCGTACGAGATTTCCTCCTCTCCGTGCTTTCGCCGAATGAAACTGGGGATGTACTCCATCGGTCCGGGACGATAAAGGGCGTTCATGGCAATGAGGTCGTCGAAGGTCGTGGGCTTCAAGTCCTTCATGTGCGCCTGCATACCGGGCGATTCGTACTGGAACACGCCCACCGTGTCACCTCTTTGAAAAAGCTCGTAGGTTTTCAGGTCGTCCAGTGGTATTTCGTCGGGATCGATGTCCACTTCGTACCGTTCCTTAACAATGGCAACGGCATCCTTGATCAGGGTGAGGGTTTTCAAGCCGAGAAAGTCCATCTTGAGGAGTCCCGCATCTTCCACCACCGAGTTATCGAACTGCGTACACCACATATCGCTGTCCTTGGCGAGGGCTACGGGGACGAATTTGGTAATGTCGTCGGGCGTAATAATCACTCCGCAGGCGTGGATACCGGTATTCCGCACGGAACCTTCCATAGCGTGAGCCTGATTCACCACATCCGATTCCAGACCATGTCCTTTGGCCAGAGCCAAAAGCTCGTTTATACCAACCACCTCATCGTCGCGAAAACTCTCCTTGATGGTTTTGTCATCCATGGTAAAGAGCTTCTTCAGCTTGGCGTTGGGGACAAGCTTTGCAATTCTATCGGTATCAAAAAGCGACAGTTCCATCACCCGGCCTGCGTCTCTCACCGATGACTTTGCCGCCATTGTTCCGTAGGTGATAATCTGTGCCACCTGATTCGAACCGTATTTTTTGATCACATAATCGATCACCTTTTGACGCCCTTCGTCGTCGAAATCAATATCGATATCGGGAAGGGATACTCGATCGGGATTGAGGAAACGCTCAAAAAGCAGATCGTACTTAATGGGATCGACATTGGTGATTTTGGTACAATACGCAACCACCGAACCTGCCGCCGAACCCCGTCCGGGTCCCACAGAAACCCCTTGCTCACGCGCTTCTCGGCAAAAATCCTGAACGATCAGGAAATAACCCGGGTAGCCTGTATTCTCAATGGTTTGCAACTCAAAATCGAGTCTTTCCTGAATTTCGGGAGTGATCTCACCATAGCGTTGCTTTGCTCCTTCGATGGTGAGGTGGCGGAGAAATGCATTCTCGCCGCGTTTACCCCCGTCTTCATCATCTTTCGGATCGAGAAATCGCTCGGGTATATCAAATTTGGGCAGGAGAACCTCGCTCTCCAACTTGTATCGCTCAAATTTACCCAGCAGCTCTTCGAGGTTTTCGATCGCTTCCGGCGTATCGGCAAAGAGCTTTTTCATCTCATCAGCCGACTTGAAATAAAACTCGTCGTTCGGGAAACCATAGCGGTATTCGCGGCCCCGCTTGCCCACGTATTTCTTAGGCTTGTTCACGGACTCTGCGTCGCGCACACAAAGCAGAATGTCGTGGGTAGTTGCGTCACTTTTATCGGTGTAGTAGGTGTTGTTGGCGGCAATCACCTTTACTCCGTATTTCACTCCGAACTTGATGAGCGTTTCGTTGACGATATCCTCTTCGGGAATACCATGGCGATTTAGCTCGATGTAAAAGTCATCGCCAAATTGGTCTTTCCACCAAACGAAGGCTTCTTCGGCCTGGCTTTCGCCAACGTTGAGAATCAAGAATGGCACTTCCCCCCAAAGTCCGCCCGTGGTAGCAATGATGTCGCCTTTTAGCTCGACCAGCACATTGCGATCGATTCGGGGAACGTAATAAAATCCTTGGGTAAAAGAGATCGAAGAAAGCTTGGCCAGATTGTGGTATCCCGCTTTGTTCTTGGCAAAGAGAACCGTTTGGTAGCCGTTGTCTTTTTTGGTTTTATCGGCGAGATCGGCACTGAGATTGAATTCACATCCCACAATGGGCGTCACATCATTGGCCAAGGCCTCTCGCACGAATTGGAAGGCCGCCATCATATTGCCATGGTCGGTCATTCCAACCGCCGGCATGCCATATTCCTTGGCTTTCGCCACCAAACTGCCTACCGTAGAAGTAGATTGCAAAATGGAAAACTGCGTGTGACAATGAAGGTGGGCAAAGACCAAGTCTTCCATCTCTCCGATATCCGCCTTTTTGACCTGCTTAAGGTCAGTGGCCATTTCGGGAGCCATCTCAGGTGCCTTCTTGAAGTTGGCTTCCGCCAATTTCGGGGGCTCGTAGCTGATCTCAGCGGGATTGGTAACTTCTTCGACCGTGAATACTTTTCG
>DATFKV010000264.1:0-4198 GCA_035268465.1 Cryomorphaceae bacterium
ATGACATTATAATAGGAGGCGGAATGGCTTTCACTATGGCTAAAGCCAAAGGAGGGAAAATAGGCGATTCTCTTTATGAAGAGGAGTTTTTGCAAACAGCCAAAGATCTTTACGACCGAGCCGCTGAAAAAAACGTCAATATTCACATTCCTGCTGATACTTTAATTGCCGATGAATTTCGAAATGATGCCAGTACGGATGTTTGTCCTACTACCGAAATCCCCGATGGATGGATGGGTCTTGATATCGGGCCGAAAACCATTGAGACTTTTGACGAGCTGATTCAACGGGCAAAAGTGGTCCTGTGGAATGGTCCTATGGGCGTTTTTGAAATGGAAAACTTTGCAAAAGGAACCATTCAGGTTGCCAAATCTTTGGCCAAAACGACCAAGAACGGAGCATTCACACTAGTAGGAGGCGGAGACTCGGTAGCTGCGATCAATAAATTCGGATTGAGCGACCAAGTTAGCTACGTTTCCACCGGTGGGGGAGCGATGCTCGAATACTTGGAAGGGAAGACCCTCCCGGGTATCGCAGCGATTAAAGACTAATTAAAATTAATGCCCTCTTTTATATCATCGAGGGTATCTTCAAGTTGATCTCTCCAGTTGGTTTTCGCCAAAGTCGGATAGATCGAAGGAAGGATTTCAGAAGCCGGTTCATAAAGGTATGAGTCGGCTTTTTCTTTGGCAGGAATTAAATCTTCCGTAAGGGGGAAACCGTTGATGAGATAAAGCAATCCGCTCACAATCAGGAGAAACTTCAGCCCACCAAAAAGAAGTCCGAAGAGTTTATTGATCAGTCCCAGAGCTACCAGCTTAATTACACCTTCGAGAACTTTCCCGAAGATAAAAACCAGTATGACGATGATGATGAAAAGAAGTGCAAATCCCAAAACGCCGCTAACCCTCGGGTCCGTGTTAAACGTTTCACGCAGATAGTCACTGCCCATTTCACCAAATGTAGCAGCTCCGTAGACACCCAGAACCAGCGCCATCAAAGTGCACAGTTCAATGATGAGACCCCGCTTGAAGCCTTTGAACATTCCCCATAAAACGGGTAGAAGTATACAGATGTCGAGGATCATCTCAGTAAGACTCCTTTTTGCCCCATCAAGGGAACATCGGTTAGGTTCTCTTTTTGGATAGTCTCCGCCAGAAAAACGTATTTCTTATCAAATATTTTCCGGTCGATGTAAAAACTCACCCAGTACTGGTTGTTCAAGGCAAAAAGATTTTCCATGATGGGCTCAATCTTTACAAAGCTCTTCGGCGGAAGAGACTCTACAAAATGGCGTAGCTGAGAGGTTTCCACTTTCTTTTCCTCCACTACGCCGTATCCGCGCGAAGCCACCAATACATTGTTAATTTCAATATCCTTGAGGTTGATGAGGTAAATGTACCATTCTTCAACTCCCGATTCAGGGTTGGGTTCAGGAACAGCGGCCAAGGCAATGTCTTCCACCTTGGGGTCGTCAATGTCTTTTTTCACAAAAACAGGTTTGAGGCAAAATTAGAAAATAAGCTTCCACTCAAATAATTCGGAGAGGTGATTGCGAAGCTTTTCTTTCACTTCGTTATAATCGAGCTTTCGGCCCAATTCTTTTTCCATGGAAGTCACCGATTTATCATCGATTCCACAGGGAATAATATTGTCGAAATATTCCAAATGAGAATTCACGTTGAACGCAAGACCGTGCATGGTAACCCAACGGCTACAGCGTACCCCCAGAGCACAAATTTTTCGCGCCCTTTCGGGAATGTCGGGATCGAGCCAAACACCGGTGAGGCCGGGGTATCGATCGCCTCGGATGCCGTATTCGGCTAACGTTAATATCACCGCCTCTTCGAGGTAGCGCAAATACCTGTGGATGTCGGTAAAGAATTGATCTAAATCGATAATGGGATAGGCCACAATTTGACCCGGTCCGTGATAGGTGATATCGCCGCCCCGATTGATTTTGAAGTAGTCAATCCTTTTTGCTTTCAATTCTGCTTGGCTCAAAAGAAGGTTTTCGATTTTGCCACTCTTGCCCAATGTATAGACGTGTGGGTGTTCAACAAAAATCAAGTAGTTAGGCGGGGCAGGTTCTGCTTGGCCCGTTTTCCGCATCTCAATTTTTCTTTGAATAACTCCCGAGAAAAGCTCTTCCTGATAGTCCCAAGTTTCCTGATAGCCTTTGAATCCGGCTTCAATCAAGTGAACTTTCGGAAGCTCTTTCTTCAACCTTTTGCGAGTTGGGCTTTAAAATAATCGATGACTTCGATTTCGATGGGATCTACGTCTTTCTCTACCGCCATGTAGTATGAAACCCAGTCTACCAAATGAGTGAGGTAGTAAACCATTTCGATGCGCGAAGCACCCTTTGGCTTGAGCTCAATGAGGCCATCCGTGTAGCGGGCAATGATCTCTTTGCTCAGCTCCATGCGCTTTGCCGTGCGCGGATGATCTTCGGGGGTGCGAATCATCAGTACGGCATACTCTTGACTTCCTCCTGCCCAAGCTACCAGTTCATTGTGATTCATTTCAGGGAGGGCATGATGCCAGCATAGGGTCTTCGCGTTTTCATTGATTTGCTGACGAAAACGTATAGCTACCGCTTCGAAGTAAGTTTCAGCATACACCACGGGTATTTTGTTGCCGATTTTATTCGCAATGGCAGAGGCCTCTGCTTTGATTAGTCCTGATTCGTTCTTTAGCAATTGGGCGGCCGACGATAAGTCGGTCATGAATTCTTTGCCGATTAAGTCGTAAGCCGAAAGAATAAAAAGCTGCTGAAGGGCATTGTACCCGAAACTAGTCCTCGGTGGCTGACCTCCGGGAATCTTTATCATATTGAAATCATTCTCTCTGGCCAAAAGCTCCAGCTTCCCGCCGGAAGTTACACACGAAATTGAGGCACCCTTTGCCATGGCTTCCGCCAATGTGCTCAAGGTTTCTTCCGTGTTGCCGCTGTAGCTGCAGGCCACAAATAATGTGTCTTCTCCAACCCAAGCGGGAATGCGGTAATCATTTACCACTTGAATGGGAACCGAGCACTGATCCCAAACTAGCTGAGAAGCATATTTACCGCCAATTCCCGAACCACCCAATCCTGAAATCAAGACGTTGCTTACGCGGCGAGGTTTAAAGTTTTCGGCGGCTCTTTTACCGATTTCAATGGCTTCTACCATGTTATCCGGAAAGGCGTCAATCAATCTCTCCATTTCCGTAATTGCTTCTTCTTTAGTCATGATTGTCGGTTCGTGGTTGCATCAAGTATTTAAAGCCCCCAAAGATACCAATGTTACGCAGTAAGTCAATTGATTATCTTTGCCCAAATTTTTTCTAAATGGCCGCACAGCAACTGAATGAGCAAGAAGTAATCCGTCGTCAATCCCTTGAAGCGATTCGTAAAATGGGTATCGACCCTTACCCGCCCGAAGAAGTAGAGGTAACCCACGCGGCGAAGGAGATAAAGGACAATTTTAAGGATGAAGAGAGTGAAAATTGGAAAGGTGTGAAATTGGCCGGCCGACTCATGGGCAAACGCATTATGGGTAAGGCTTCTTTTGCTGAAATTCAGGATCAAACAGGGAAAATTCAAGTCTATTTCAACCGCGATGAAATTTGCCCCGGAGAAGATAAGTCGCTCTACAATGACCTTTTCAAAAAACTCATCGACCGTGGTGACTATCTGGCGATAGAAGGACATGTATTTCGCACTCAGGTAGGTGAGATTTCGATCCATGTTGAGAAGTTCAAGTTGCTCAGCAAGTCAATCAAGCCATTGCCATTTCCGAAAACGGATGACCAAGGAAAAATTTACGATGCATTTACCGATCCGGAGCAGCGCTACCGTCAGCGTTACGTAGATTTGACACTCAACCCCAAAGTCCGCGACACTTTTGTGAAAAGAACGAAAGTGGTGGACACCATGCGACGCGCTTTTAACGACGCCGGCTACTTAGAGGTGGAAACCCCCATTTTGCAGCAGATTCCGGGTGGAGCTACGGCTCGGCCGTTCATAACCCATCACAATGCATTGGATATTCCGCTCTATTTGCGAATTGCCAATGAGCTTTACTTGAAACGACTTATCGTAGGTGGTTTTGAAGGTGTTTATGAGTTTGCCAAGGACTTTAGAAATGAAGGAATGGATCGCACCCACAATCCTGAGTTTACAATTATGGAAATCTACGTGGCCTATAAGGACTAC
>DATFKV010000265.1:0-2366 GCA_035268465.1 Cryomorphaceae bacterium
GAGTAAGTTTCAAGAAGACGCTCGCTCTTGGGCAGGAGCGTTTGGTTTAATGCAGTTTATGCCGGCTACGGCCAAAATGTACGGGGTCGATTCCTCATCGGCACCCCGAGAGCATATTCATGGTGCGATCCTTCATTTGAGCAGGTTGGAAAACTTCTGGCAAGAGCGAATACCGGATCCCGAAAACAGAATTCATTTTACTCTGGCATCGTACAACGCCGGCTTGGGGCATGTACTCGATGCGGTAAATCTGGCCACCGAATTAGGATACGACCCATTGATCTGGGAGAACAATGTAGCCGAATGCATTAAGCTGAAAAGTCAAAAAGAATACTACACCTCCGCTATAGTCAAACACGGGTATTGTCGAGGTGAAGAGCCGGTAACTTACGTCAAGAAAATCATAAATCAATACCGACACTATAGTCGTGTAATTGATCAGAGCTAGCTTAACTGAATAGCTTAGCTGCTAAAACTTGAAAATCCAGAGCTTCAGTATAATTCCGATCGGAATAACAGCTTACCATGACTTTTAAGTAGGCGGGATTGTTATTGTAAGCGACGTACTCCAGTAAAATATTTCCGTACCGTTGATCAATGGGCGTCTCCATGGAAGGGTCAATGGTCGGCTTCAAATAGTGTCGTTCCACTTCTTGCACATAATCTGATTTTTCTTGGTAGCGTTTCTCGCTGGTATAAATCGTATAACCTTCCTCCAATGCTCTTTCTTTGAAATGATCGAGGACAAAACTGAACTCTTCCGCTTCCACACCCGTTCGCTGGTCGAAGAAAAACCCATTGGCCTGTGGGGTTTTGTGAATGTGAAGCAGATCCGTTTCACGGCCATTGCGCACATCATGGTGCAAAGACGAGAGCCGAGAAAGAACCGCAGCACTTCGATTTGAGTCTTTCCATTCTTGAAACTCGAAAAGGAACTTTTCCCCTCTTGTCAGTTTCTCTTTTACCGGAGCCATCTCCTCTTGGGAAGATTCTTCTTTTTCTCCGAAGAGTTTCTTGAGCATGCGATCCACAAATTCTTTTGCCATTGCTTTACATTTGAGCTATGAGCGAAAAAAGAAAAATAAAGATTGAAAAAACGGCTTCCTATTTCGTCCACGGTAAGGATATAACCAAAGCCAAGCGGGTTTGGTTCGTTTTACACGGATATGGTCAGTTGGCCGAGTTTTTCATCCGAAGCTTTACGCATCTCGATCCTTCGGAAAACTTCGTCATAGCCCCCGAAGGAATACATCGATTTTACCTGGAAGGTTTTTCAGGACGTGTTGGAGCCTCATGGATGACCAAAGAAGAAAGGTTGGACGATATTGACAATTACGTAGCCTATCTCGATCAACTTTACAGGGCCATGGATATTCCCGAAGATGCCGAGCTTATCTTGCTCGGATTCTCCCAAGGCGTGGCTACCGCCATGCGCTGGCTTGCCTTGGGAAATAATTCTGAGTTTCATCGAGCCATCCTGTGGGCAGGTTCTTTCCCTCACGATGTAAAACCCGAAAAAGCCCGCACCGCATTAAAGGATTTAGATGTGCATTGCGTAATCGGTACCAAAGACCCTTTCTTGACCGAAGAGCACCTTAAAAGGACAAAAGAACACTTGGCGGCAATGAAAATAGAAGCCAAATGGCACGAGTACGAGGGTGACCACAGAATTCCTGAAAAATCACTAATTGAGGTAATTACAAGCTTATCCTGAAAAAAATTCAAATTTGTTAACTAATTAATTAGTTGTTTAACTAAATATTTAGTTACATTTGAAGCATGAAAACATTAACGAAGGCTGAAGAGCAGGTCATGCAGTATTTGTGGGAATTGAATGGTGGCTTCGTACGCGAAATCATTGAGCGTTATCCCGACCCGAAACCTGCTTACAATACTGTCTCGACCATTGTGCGAATTTTGGAAAACAAGGAATTTGTTCTTCACGAAACTTTTGGGAAATCGCATAAATACATCCCCGCCATCAGCAAAGAAGAGTACCGCGCCTTCACAGCCGAAAAAGTAGTTGAAGGCTACTTCGGAGGCTCGGCAAAAAATCTGGTTTCTTATTTCATCAAAGATAAAGGCATGGACACCTCCGACTTGGATGAAATCCTGAAAATCATCGAAGCGGCCAAATCAAAGAAAAAATCATGAGCGCGTTATTTTACATACTTGAAGCCAATTTATATCTGGCACTCTTTGCTGCCTTTTACTATTTTGCTTTGCGCAAAGAGAAAAGCTACCGAGCCAATCGTTGGGTACTCATAACCTCCGTCATTTTGGCTTACGTTATACCCGCTCTGTCTTTTCAAGGAGCAATTTCATCAGTCATACCTGTCATCGAATTGGAAACGATAGCACTGACA
>DATFKV010000266.1:0-4425 GCA_035268465.1 Cryomorphaceae bacterium
ATATCGATGTCTCTGGGGTGGATATAAAAGATTAAGTTTTTATTTTTCTTCTTAAGCATTTCTGCCGCAGCCTTAAACCAGCCTACGGGAAACAGCCTGAAATAGCCTCCACCAAAGCAGGACAAAGAAGTAAACGGTGCTTCCAAAACGGTCATCGGAAATTCCAAGATGGACTTTCCCTGATAAATAATTTCGCGCGGTTCGTCTCCAAATTCCGTAAAGTAGCCGTGCGCGCGTTTGGCGGGATAGATGGATGAACTATATGAGAAGCCTTCTTCAATTAGAGCGGGATATGCCCACGAAGCCTCTGGTGTTAAGGAAAATCCCGGTGCTCGGTATCCTCTCACTTCTTGACCGGAAAGGTCTTCCAGAAGAGCTTTGGAGCGGCTGATGTCTTCTCTGAATTTTTTATAGCCAAGTTCGTAGACCAAATCATGGTAGTAACCATGAGAGGCAATTTCATGCCCCCTTTTGCAAGCTTCCTTTACGAGATGAGGATATTTTTCGCCCACCCAGCCAAGAAAAAATAGTGTAGCCTTAACATTGTGCTTGTCCATGACATCAAAGAGCATGTGCATGGATTCATTGATTCTGCTGGGGTAGTTATCCCAATCAGATATATTTTTAGATACAGAATTTGTCTCCAAAATATGGAACCATTCTTCTACATCAATGCTAAATACTGTATTCACGGGTTCGGTTGTTTTAGGGTTTAATAAATACCTCCAACTCCAGCCAAATGAGTGGTTGTTGCTCATAGTGGCTATCCAATATGGTCAAAAATAGACCTTTTTTTCGTCGAATCAAAACTAGCTCAGATCGACTGTTTTTCAAGGTTTAGCGAACAATAAGCTAAAAATTTGAGGATATTACCAATAAACTCATCGGAAAAAGCAAGAATTGAAGAATTCAATTAATTTCTAATTTTTTATTTTGAACTCTTTGGTAGTGGATAAGACCAAAAGTTGCAAGTCTTTTACGGTAAGAGAGATAAATGGTTTCATATTCACTCCCTTCGCTGGTTCTTTCCGGCTTTGGGCTTTTGAGAGAAAGTCACAAGGTATTGGCGTCTCCATTTTTATTCTTGGCAAGGCTGTAGTAGATTCCTACATTTAGCTCGGAACTGTAAAGATTTGAGTTGATGGGAGAGTCTTCATTCACATTCACTACCCCAAAACGTGCGATACCTTCCGCTCGAAGGAAGAACCGTTGGCTCAACATATACTCAGCTCCGATTCCAAACGAAGGACTGAGATTAAATCCGGCAGCGTCTTCAAAATTTTCAATTTCTAGTTGTTCTTCGTCTCCGTTCTTATAAGATCGCGTTGCGAGCGTCCGCTGGTTCAACAAAATTTGTGGGGACAAGCCAAAAGAAGCCATTACTCTAGCTTTGTCGGTACCGAAATTCCAGATGATTCTGATGGGAATTCCCACATACGCAAGGCAATTTTTTAAATCCAAAGATTCCAAAGATTCTTCGAATACAAAACCTCTTCGCGGATCGGGTTGATCTCCGGTAGTCAAATTAAAATTAGTGCAATTCTCGACGTAAGCAACACCCGCCTCTAAAGTCCAATTATTGGAAACCCTGAGCCCACCTACAGCGGCGATTCGATATCCGAATGCTGCATCTTCTCGGTTGTTTAAGTAGTCGATCTCATCGTCTACACTTGGCTCTCCTGAGTTATTTGATAATACACGATACGAAAAGTTGGGGCTAACTTGTAGGCCCAAATAGATCGGAGTTTTTCCCTCTTGAGCGTAACACGCGGAAAATATAGATTGGGTGAGAAGGACTAGGAGGAATCGTTTCATTAAGGCAGTTTTATGGTTTTTCTTGGTCGTACTTTATTTTTTCAATGACGGCTTGGCCAAAAAAGGAGACGCCTGAATTAAACACGATCAGGGCTCCTGTTCCGTATAGAACCCAATTCAATGTTTCAGCTCCATTCATGCGGTATATTCCCGCATCCACTGCTATTGACAATCCTGCTCCGATCAATACCAAACCAAGTGGCGCAAAAATCAACCAACGTTTTTTGTGTTTAGCTGCACGCATGGTTTTAACTTAAAATGAAGTCTACCGCCATTTGAGCGTGTAAATCGGTGGTGGCTAGCATTGGAAGTTCGGCTTTTGCATCTTTGAGCAAAATAGGCAATTCGGTGCAACCCAAGATAATGCCATCAGCGCCTCGTTCCTTCATCCTTTCTATTTCTTTCAAATAAAACGATCCGGCTTCTTTGGAAAAAATGCCTTGGGTGAGTTCTTCAGAAATATAATCGTGAGTGGTGTCAAACCGTTCACCTTCCGGAGTGATGACGTCAATATTGAAACGATCTTTAAGAACGCCTGAAATGAACTTGCCTTTCATGGTGGGCTTTGTACCTAAGAGTCCGAGCTTATTCATTCCGAGTCGCTTTGCTTCTTTTCCCGTGGCATCGGCAATGTGGAGAAAGGGAATATTTATTTCTTCTTGCACGGTATCGCAAACCAAGTGAGGAGTGTTGGCACATATCACTATCGCTTCCGCTCCGGCTTTTTCCAGCGTTTTCGAAACCTCGGTATAGGTTTCTATGATTTTGTCTTTATCGTTAGCGCGCATTACCGCGATGTTGATGCTGTAGATGATTAGCTTGGGGCTTTCCAAGCTGCCGTTCACCTTACAAAATCCTTCGTTGATGAGGCGGTAATATTCTTGAGTGGCGTGCCAAGAGGTTCCGCCGATTAATCCCAGAGTTTTCATGGTAGTAGCATTTACTGCGAATGTAAGAAGACCACTTAATTCAGCTTGTAATGAAAAATGCATTCGTGACCTTGCTCACGTTAGCGGCCCGTCATAATTTTCAGGCTGCACGACTGATTTCCATTCGTCAGGTGCACGATGCTCATGTTGCCGCTGTGTGTCTCGAATGGAATATTTCTTCCCGCAGTGGCTTGCTCCTTTACTTTTTGCCCGGTGAGATTAAAAACTTCCACTTGAAATCCTTGAAGATTCTCAGGGATGATGAGCGATCCCGAGTTGGTATCGTAATACACCCCTTTACACTCCTGCCCTTTAGATATTGAAGTTACATCCAGCGTAGAGCATGCCTCCCAAAAAAGTGATTCAGCCAGGGCAAACGTCTCTTCTTCGGGTAAGTAGTAAATAGACTCTTCGCCAAAGGCATATCCTCCTCCGGTGCTATATCCATTGGTAATAAAAGCAATGGTGTAACCCGTTTCCGGATGAAAGTAAAGATCGCTGATTAGGCCATACGCTTCTCCGGGATGTCCAAGGAGTACTTCATTTGAAACGACTTTATCTAAAACCCCGTTGGCTCCGCTGTGATGCAGCCCGAGACCCCATCGATTAAAGAGGCCGAAATAATTGTCTCCATTCGAACCGTTGAAATCCCACTGCATATCCGACATTTCCTGTACGGCCTCAGGACTCAGTATTTGATTTCCGTCGAAAGTGCCACCGTTCGTCAACATGGTGGCAAAATCGAGTAAGTCTTCGAGAGTACACCGCAGCCCTCCTTGAGGTGCGAAGAGAGATCCGTTTGTGCCGGGAGTGTAGGTTTCAGTAACGATGGGAGCGGGGTTTTCTCCATTGAAATCGTCTGACTGCGGAATGTTATCGCGATACAATACGGCCAAGTTTTGTATTTCTTCCAATTCTGAAGTATTGTATCCACCTTGAATATTCAATGGCTCCAGAAGGTTTTCTTTCATAAAAATATCAAACCTGACTCCGCTCAATGATTCGATCAGGGTACCTATCAATCCATAATTCAGATTGCTGTATGCAAAATGAGTTCCCGGAGTCTCCGTGCGCCATATATTGGTGGTGTAAAAGTCTCCGTCCGGTAGCAGTACTTCTTGGATGGAAGGAATGGGATCTGCCGCATAGGTTGCTGACAAGAAAGGACTATACCCCGATCCGTCCTGCAAGGAGGATTGATGCGAAAGAAGCATTCGATAAGTGATGGGAACATCGGGGAAGTCGGGGTTTCGCACGCTGTAGCCCAGAGCCGTTGAAATATCATCGTCCAAATTGAAAAGGCCGAGATCAAGCAGAATCATTAAACCTGCTGCCGTAAAACTCTTTGAAATCGAGGCGACTCTGTACGAGGTGTTTTCATCGATCGGAGAGTCATTCTCGATGTTGGCCACCCCGCCATAATAGGTGCCCATTTCGCTACCACCACAACGAACCCCAACTGCCAGCCCGATGAGGTTGTGATCGGTTTTTATCGTTTCCAGTCCTTCCTCAAAGCTTTGGCTATGTACAGCCATGCCGGAGAGCAGAAGGCACATAATCATGAGAAATTCGGGGATTTTCAGCTTTTTTATAATCTGCATATGGTGGTTTTGATCTTCTGATAGTAATGGTGAAAACCGAAAGATAAGCAAAGGGAATCTTTTTGGATTATTGGTTTGAA
>DATFKV010000267.1:0-4786 GCA_035268465.1 Cryomorphaceae bacterium
AACAGGTCCGTACAGCGGATTTGTTCCGGAATTTCGAAGACTAAATTCGTCGGCTGCCAGGAGTCTCCGCCATTAATGGATTTGATGACTCCAAAGCTATATGTGTCAGCTCCGTTTCCATCTCCGGTGGCGAGGTAAATAATGTCCGAGTTCTCCGGATGTACAGCAATGGCACTGGCTCCAATAGCCACCAAGGTGTCGGTTAATGAAGTCCAAGTTTCGCCATCGTTGTTTGATTCCCAAAGTCCTCCTGCGGGGGTGGCTACATAAATATGTTCAGAATTACTCGGATCAACATATGTAGCATTGATGCGTCCCAGTCCCGGATTCCATCCGAAACCAGTCCAAGAAGTCGGTCCCACGGAAGTCCACGGCTGATCTGATTTCATTTCGGAATTTCCCATTTTCCCCTTTCTTTTCAGGGCTTCCATGAATTTGGCTCCTGAAACCCGATCTCCTGAAGGGTAGACGCGTGGCTCCATAAAGTATTCCCAACGCTTGAATTGTTTGTATCCGCGTCCTCTGATGTACTCATTTGAACCCCATTCTTCTTCAAATGCTTCCTGAACTTCGTAGAAATTCACATCATCATTCATCATCAAATTCACCCAATTTTGGGCATTGGAATATATTGCTGAGCCAAGAAAGGCGAACGAAAGCAGTAGTTTTTTCATAGATCTTTTGGAACTTTATCGAAAATAAGACATTATACCTCCATAACAATTTCATGTTGAGATCAATCTTGTAATTCAATTGTAGTGAAGAGCAGCAAAATAGTTGAAACCAAAGACGGAAGCAAATCACTTTATCTTCCTCATCTGGACGAAACGTATCACTCCCACCACGGCGCACTGCAAGAGTCGCAGCATGTCTATATCAAATCCGGTATTGAATACGTGATTGAGAGAGATAACCTCAATTCAATTCGAATTTTTGAAATGGGATTCGGTACGGGACTCAACGCTTTTTTGACCGCCCATTTTGCCAGAGAAACAAATTGCAAGATAAATTATCGAACCATTGAGAAATTTCCGATAAGCAAGGCGGAACACTCCGAGTTGGAATATTCCACTCTTCTGCAGTCGACAAGTTATTCAGAAGATTGCCACACCATTATTGATGCTCCTTGGGGCGAGAAGGCAGAAATCAATCCCTACTTTACTCTGGAAAAAATAGAAGGTGATTTTTTCGAGAACTCAAGAGCTGATTCAAGTTTCGATTTAATTTATTACGACGCCTTCGGTTACCGCGCTCAAAGCGAACTCTGGGAAGTAAAAGCATTCGAAGTTTGTTACTCAATTTTGCGACGAGGTGGCGTCTTGGTCACTTACGCCGCAAAAGGATTGGCACGTAGAAACTTGATTGCCGCAGGTTTTGAAGTGGAGAAAATTCCCGGAGCACCTGGCAAACGGGAGATGATGCGAGCTACGAAATTGTAATGAGTTTTCCTTTTAATGTGCGCGTTTACGGAATCCTGATTTGCGATGGCCACATCCTACTGAGCCACGAAACCATTAAGGATTTTTCGTTTACCAAACTGCCCGGGGGCGGACTCGAATTTGGTGAGGGTACCGCCGATTGTGTCGTGCGCGAATTTCTGGAAGAGACCACTCTAAATGTGGAAGTGATTAGGCACGTGTACACCACTGACTTTTTTCAAGCTTCGGCATTCGACGAAAACCATCAGGTGATTTCCATCTATTACCTACTGGAGGCTGAAGGTTTGGATAAGCCAAGGCCAATTGAAGCTCAAGAAGCCAACCAAGAGTTTGAATGGGTCAGGTTGCGAGAACTCGATGAGAGTCATTTCACATTTCCCATTGACAAGAAATTAGTGCCCGAACTCAAAAGGCTAGGAGAGGAGTAGTCGCTGTTTGACGTAGCCGGAAATAGATTCAAAAACCTTAGTGGGTTTTTTGGTACGCCAATTAACTTCTTGCAATCGGCCACCGAGCACAAAATAATTATCGGCTCCTACTTCATCGAATTCCTGAAGCACGTGATCGCGAAAATTCACCAGTGCAATCCACCCATCCGAGTCCGAAATATCTTCAAACCATTCTTCGTAGTAGCAGTCGTCTGAGTAGTGAAAGTTTAATACGTTTTCTCCGATTAAAATGAACTTATCTATTCCCAGATTGATGAAATGATCGGCCAGATCACGCTTTAAGAACATGATGTCATTGTGGAGGCAATCATTCCACTCGCCAAAGAGCTCAAGTATAACCACGCCATCGATGTAGTTGGCATAGAGTATTTTAATAAAAAGCGAAGGCGAGCCAAATTGATCCCACTGCGGGTGAATGAGGTGGTCGTAAAGCACATTGGTGAACTCAAATTCACTGTACTCATTTCCATAAAAAGGAGATCTCGGGTCTTCCTCAGCCGTGTAAAAATCTCTCCAATTAAAGTATGGCTCAATACTGTGCATTAATCTTCTCTACTCTTTATAGCTCCCCTTACACTGCCGTGCTTGAGGAGCAATTCATTTGCTTCTCGATAACCCACTCCCAACATTTCCATCACCATTCTTGTTCCGCGGTCTACCAATTTATTATTGCTCAACTGCATATCTACCATCCTATTTCCTTTTACCCTTCCCAGTTGTATCATCAGGCTTGTGGAAATCATGTTGAGAACCAGCTTTTGTGCCGAGCCTGCTTTCATTCGGGTGCTGCCCGTCACGTATTCCGGTCCCGTGATGATTTCCATAGGGTATTCGGCAGCTTCCGCCAATGGTGATCCTTCGTTGCAGGTAATCGCTCCTGTAAGAACGCCATTCAGCCGTGCTTGTTTTATTGCTCCGATCACGTAAGGTGTGGTGCCCGAAGCGGCTATTCCAACCAAGGCGTCCAACTCACCGATTTTGTGTTCCGCCAAATCTTTCCAGCCAGAGTCCGTACTGTCCTCGGCAAATTCAACTGCTTTTCGAATGGCGGTGTCCCCACCGGCTATGATTCCAATAACCAATCCATGCGGTACCCCGAAAGTGGGCGGACATTCAGAAGCATCGACTATGCCCAGCCGTCCGCTGGTCCCGGCTCCGATGTAAAAGAGACGACCTCCTTTTTTCATCCTTTCTGACGCTTCAGTGACGAACTGCTCAATCTGCGGGATGCTTTTCCTGATGGCTTGGTGAACTTTAGCATCTTCCTGATTGATTTCAGCCAGAATAGTTCCAATATCTTTCTTTTCGAGATCGTCGTAATGCGACTCTTTTTCGGTGTGTTTTTTCACGGGATAAAGGTAAAAAGAAAGCCCCTCCGCTAAGGCGAAAGGGCTTTAAGTTTAATTCAAACGTTCTTTCTAATTGAATAGAACCTTCTTGGTTATTTGATTGTCGTCAAAGACCACGCGCATGAGGTACACCCCATTGCTGAAGTCATTGCGATTGAGTGTATAGATACCTGAATTTACAACCTTGTTCATCACTACACGTCCGGTGATATCCATGAGCTCAACTCTTCGGATAACGAATTCATCATTGCGAATCGTCAAATCTCCTTGAGTCGGATTGGGATAAACGCTGGTAGAGTTTTCGTAAACGAGATCTTCGGTGCTGTTTGGCCCGCAGCTAGCTCCTTCTAAACCAAGTACACACATAATGCGAGGCACTGTATAACCTTGAATCGTGTCAATGTATGAGAGACCTTTATCGGGACCCATTCCCGGGTTGCCCAAAATGCCACTTTGGTGAAGCTCTGCTGCATCAAAATCAGTTCCCGCAGCAGCGTTCGTTCCTGCTACAACAGCCTCGAGGGTGGTCAAATCCCACCAGTCCCAAGGTCCGCTCTCGTTGAAGAAAGGCACTCCCGGTATGGGCTCGTTGATGGGGAGCAATACAGGGAAAAGTCCTTCAGGTGAAGGTGCAACCGTAATCGTGGGTTGTGTAGGAAGAATATAGTCGAATGTTTCGCCGTACAATGAACGCGCTCGATCCGTATAAGGGTCTGAGGGCATAGTCGCGATGATGAAGTTATTTCCAAGGTCATTGGCAGTTTGAATAAAGACATTCGCTCCGCTTACGTCCACTACATTTTCATTAGTAGTAGGAACGACTACCGTACCATCGTCGAATGGTGCAAAAGGATCTCTAATACTGTGAATGCTGACCATTGGCACTTCTCCTTCATCTAACCAGGAAATATCAGCTAATGCTCCACCTGCGTTGCAACTCATGTGAATTTCTTTCGATACTCCTGCTTCTTCACGGGGATCGGGTAGTCTCGTTAATCCGGGGCCACCGTTAATGTCTCCGTCCACGGCAGGAATCACGTAAGGACCATCATTTCCCTGAAATTTGGGTAGGCTGGCAATCTCCTCCACATAGTCATCCAGAGTGGCATAAGCTTGGGCTACATATCCGCCGGAGCCTTGACCGAAGAGAACCACTTTGTCGGGATCGATTCCATAAGGGTTTCCTTCGCTCACAGAGGCCTTGAAAAAACGCACAGCACTTTGAGTATCGTGTAGCGCTCTGAATACTGCTTGGAGCAAAGTGCCTCGACGCGTGTCAGGGTCAGTTGATTCAGGGTTCCATCCAAGTCGGTAATTGATGGAAGCGGCAACAAAACCTCTTCTCGCCCATTGCTTGCATAAATTCACGCCGGCACTGTCTATTTTATCGCCGGTAATACTTCCATTGAACAATGGTGGAAGGAAATTTCCCGTATGGATGAAAATAATTAGTGGACGATCATCCACATCATCCTCAGCCGGTGGAGTATAAATATCCATTTCTAAGAGAGAAAGCTTCACTAATGTTTGATCTCCGCCCGGAGCTGCA
>DATFKV010000268.1:0-2093 GCA_035268465.1 Cryomorphaceae bacterium
AGTTTCGGAACAACGGCCTTCCCTCCTCGTTCATTGATGTATTTGACGAGTTTTAGCATATGTTGCCTCTCTTCATCACTGTGCGTATACAAGAATTTTGCTACACCATTTAAGCCGTTCGTCTCAGCCCAAGATGCCATAGCAAGATAAAATTGGGAGGATGATGCTTCTACTTCTACTTGCCCGTTCAGGGCTTCTTGAATCTTCTTTGATAACATTCCAACATGGTTTTAAGCAAATATAATCGAATAGTGTAGAGCGAAACCATATAGCGGTTCCCAAACTCGAATCGGTATAATATCTATCTTCGCCATCTGAATGGGAAAGAAGAAAAAATACCACCGACAAAAAGGCCGTACATATTCAAAAGGCGAACTCAGAGGCAAGGTAATGTCACTGCTTCGAGGAGTCCCTGAAAAATCCTTCAACTACAAGCAAATCTCCGCAAAGCTGGGAATTGACAATTCGAATGACAGAAGATCAGTTGTTCAGGTTTTGGACGAGCTGGTTCAGTCAGGTCTGCTTAAGCAGGTTTCTCAAGGAAAGTTTCAGGTTCACCCTTCACAAATGGCTCAGACGGAAGCCACTATGGATTTCACCAAATCAGGGTCAGCTTATGCTATTCCTGAGGAAGAGGGAAAAGATATTTTCGTATCGGAAAAAAACACAGGACAGGCACTTCACGGAGACTTAGTAGAGATCGCAATTACCGGCTCAAATCGTGGACAGGCAGAGGGTAAAGTGGTGAAAGTATTAAAACGAAAGTCCGAAAATTATGTAGGAATCATCGAGCTTTCAAAGAACCATGCCTTCTTTATTCCAACCAATTCAAGGATACATGTTGATTTCTTTATTGACAGATCAAAAACAAAAGATGCCGCCAACGGCCAAAAAGTAATTGTAAAGCTTCTCGATTGGAAAGAGGACGAGAAATCGCCAAAGGCTGAAGTCATTACGGTACTTGGAGACCCTGGCGTGAATGACGTTGAAATGCATGCCATTCTTGCAGAATTTGATCTTCCTTTGGAGTTTCCTGACGCTGTTGTAAATGCTGCACAAAAAGTTGACGTTACCATTTCTGAAGAAGAAATAGCCAAAAGGCGAGACTTTAGAAAACACAAAACATTTACGATTGATCCCGATGACGCGAAGGATTTTGACGATGCCTTAAGTATTCACTTAAACGATGACGGTACCTATGAAGTAGGTATCCATATAGCAGATGTATCACATTACGTCAAACCGGGGTCGGAGCTTGAAGAAGAAGCACTGAAAAGGGCTACCTCCGTTTATCTTGTAGATCGCGTTGTTCCGATGCTTCCGGAGGTATTGTCAAACTATGTCTGCTCTTTGAGACCCAATGAGCAGAAGCTTTGTATGTCGGCAGTTTTCCAAATTTCCGAAGAGGGGAAAGTTTTGAAGGAGTGGTTTGGAAAAACAATTATTGAGAGTGATCATCGGTTCACTTACGAAGATGCTCAAGCGATAATAGAAGGCAACGATAAGACGCATCCGTTCAAAAATGAAATCCTCCGTTTTCAGAAATGGGCGGTAAAATTGCGGAAAGCACGTATTTCAAATGGTGCGCTCGAATTTAGTGGGACTGAAGTAAAATTCAAGCTTGATGAAAATGGTAAACCAATTGGTGTATATGAGAAGAAAATGCGCGATGCCAATAAGCTAATAGAGGAATTTATGCTCTTAGCAAATAGGCGTGTGGCTGCGTTTGTGGGAAAACCGGAAAAGAATAAATCAGTAAAAACCTTCGTGTATCGCGTTCACGATACTCCTGATCCTGAAAAGCTTTTTAAACTAAAAGAATTTGTCTCGAGGCTGGGATACAAACTCAAAAGTACCAAACCCGAAAATGCATCTTTTGCACTAAATGATCTTTTGGCGCAAGTGAAAGACAAACCGGAAGAGGATGCTATAAAAATTATGGCAATACGCACAATGGCCAAGGCCATTTATACAACGGATAATATTGGCCACTACGGGTTGGCTTTTGATTACTACTCCCACTTCACTTCACCGATCAGGCGCTATCCTGATGTAATGGTGCACCGACTGCTCGAAGCTTATTCGCACGGTGC
>DATFKV010000269.1:0-3969 GCA_035268465.1 Cryomorphaceae bacterium
TCACCAGCGATCATTCCGTTTTTCAAAACCAGCACGGCTCGGGTGTTGAGTTTGTTTTCGCCGGGAGCGTCAAAAGCTTTTTGTAAGACGGCTTGCAGTTCCGGCTCTCCGGCAAAAGCCTGAGGAGGCCAATCGGATTTATCTCTAATATTCATTTCAGGTAATTGTCCATCGGGTTTTTCACGATCGTGAATCAGTGTACACCCCAATCCCTCTCGGTATATAGCTATTTTGGGGTGTAGGCCGATTACTGAAGTTCGAATGACTTTATTTTCATAATCCACGTCGTTGGAAGCCAACCAAAGTGGTCCGAATCCGAGATCTACTTCCGTGGCTCTTTCTTCATCGATTTCAGAAAGGAACAAGCAGGAACAGAGAATCTTGGCATTGTATCCCGACATGATTTCCAGCTTCGGATACAGCAAGAAGTAAAAAGCGGAAAATGCAATCACTAGCAGGGCAAGACCAATCGTTCCTGATTTTTTCATAACCTCTTTTGTTTTAGAGCAAGCAGAGTTCACTAACTTAGCATGCTCTTCCAAAGAAAACAATTTGACTTCTAAGTCGTCATCTTTTAAGAAGAGCCCAAAAATATGAGAACCGCCTACACATACGACATTATTAAACGAGCCACCTTCATTTTTGCGGTGTTCGTGCTTATTTTGGTAAATGCGCTGTCCAACCTCATACCTTTCGGCGGGCAGACCAATGCTGACGTCAGCGCCAAGTACCCAACGCTGATTACACCCGAAGGTTACGCTTTCAGTATATGGGGATTGATTTATCTCACCCTCGCCATTTTTGCCGTTTGGCAGTTTTTTAAAGGCAAGGAGGTGCGATTTTACAAAATGATTTGGCCGTATTTCATGATCAATGTGGTGGCCAATTGCCTGTGGCTGGTTGCTTTTCAAAACGATTGGCTCGTGGTTTCGCTGGCTTTAATGGCAGTGATTTTACTGAGTCTTATCGCCATTTTCAAAATATTCTATCGGCTTCAGCGATCCCTGGGGACTACTCGGCGGTATTTTTTTCACGTTCCCTTCGGCCTTTATTTTGGCTGGGTGAGTTTGGCATCTGTGGTCAATGCGGCGGTGGTCTTGAAGTCTTATAACCTGCCGTTTTTCGAAAACAATGAGGGACTTTTTGCGCTCATCGCCATCGCGGTGGCATCTGCCCTTGGCCTTATTTTTTTGGTGAGCCAAAAAGATTTCATTTATCCCTTTGCCATCCTTTGGGGATTGGTGGCCATCTTTGTGAAACAACAAGATGTACCCATGGCGATGAATGCCGCCCTTTTTGGTTCGATTGCATTAATTCTCGGCATGTTGATCACATTTATCGTTGATCGAATTAAAGTGGCGAAGTACGGGAGGTCGGTGTAAAACCATTAAGTGTTTTGCTCGAAGTTCGCCGATAATGATTAACGAGAGGAGGGTGACGGATGGTTGATGTGCTTCCCGCTTTTCCGCTCAGCCGATTTTGGCGAGATGATTGGGGGCTACGCGCCAATCATCTCGCCAAAATCTGAATTGTGTGCATATTTCATCCGGGGCTGAACCGCTTCGCTCTTTTACCCCGGACTGAGTAGTGACGCTTTTTCAGAGCTCAATTGAATCTCTGCTCTGCGCAAGTTTTAGAGAAACTCTCGTTGTTCCGCCAAAGCAGATGCCTTAAATATTTCCGATTGGATGAATTAAGAGTTTTGAGCTTAAATCTTATCTGAACGCCTCGTCGGAGCTCTCGCATTACGGCGGAACGATCCTCTGTGGCCTCGTAGTTTTTTTCAATTTCTTTAGAAAGGGCTTGATCCGACTTACAGAATCTTTTTCAAGATCTTCTCCGTCGCCCCCGCTTGATCATCTACATACTTTTTGGCATTCTCGCCTGCCTTTCGGCGAAAAGCATCATCTTTCAAAAGTCGGGTTACGATCCGATCAAAACCTTTTTGTTCTTCAACCGAAAAGGCTGCTCCCGCTTCTTTCAGACCTACAGCTTCTCGGAACTTCTCGTACTTCGGGCCAAATACCACCGGGATGCCGTAAACTGCTGCCTCAAGGGTGTTGTGAATGCCTGCGCCAAATCCGCCTCCGATGAACGCGACATCTCCGTAACGGTAAAGCTTTCCCAAGAGTCCGATGGTGTCAATGATCAACACGCGCGAGGGTTTGTCTCCAACCTTCCAAGTGGTGTATTGATCGGCATGGGTGAGACGCTGTTTCAATCGGTCAATCTTTTGAGTCTTGATCTCATGGGGAGCAATGATCAAGGCCAATTCTTCGGGAGCTTTTGCCAAGGATTCTGCGATCAGCTCTTCGTCTGTGGGCCATGTACTTCCCGCTACGAGGGCTCTTCTTCCGTTCAGCCATTTCTCCACTTTTTCCACGAGAGTGAAGGAATCAGCTAGTTTTTTGACCCGATCGAAACGGGTATCGCCCGCAACAGAAACCCGTTCAAGCCCGTGGGACAAGAGTAATTTTTCAGAATGCTCATCTTGGCAAAAAATATGAGTTACACCTTTTAAGGTTTTGAGAAACCACCCGCCGTAAGACTGAAAGTAAATCTGATCTTTTCTGAAAATGGCGGAAATCATGTAGTGTGGAATACTTCGCTTCTGCATTTCGCGAAAGAAATTGTGCCAAACTTCGTATTTGACAAAAATGGCGCAAGAGGGCTTGAAGTGATCTAAAAATTTGCGGGCGTTGCCTTGCGTATCGAGCGGAAGGTAAACGACTGCATCCACTTCGGGATAGTCCTTTCGGATTTCGTAACCCGAAGGACTAAAGAATGTAAGCAATAGTTTTTTCGAAGTTTTTTCTTTCAGCGCTTCAATGACGGGGCGGCCTTGTTCAAATTCGCCTAACGAGGCGCAGTGAATCCAGATGCAACCCTCCAAGCCATGTGGGAGATTTTGAAAATAGTTTTTCCTACCCGATTTCCACTTTTCTGCCTTCTCTTGAAACGAAGCTGTTACAGAAATGGCCAGTCCGTAAAGCTTGATTCCCAAAGAATAGAGCCCCTTCATTAATCCAGGTAAAATTTATCGGCGTATCGCTTGTAAACCGGTAGCGCCCAGCCCAGCCTCAGCCCCACCAGCATGTCAAAGTAATCACCGTTGGTTTCTTCCATTTGATCCACATTGTAAGAGCGGTAGTCTGTGGTAAAACCTTGGTAGAAGTCTAGACCGATAAAGAAATTGGCGTAGCGATTATTGCTGAAGTGGCGGTAGCCGATAAATTGATTGGTAGCGATTCCCGCTCGCTTTCTATCGTACCCTTTGCGGTATTCTCCTTCCAGCGGCGGGTATTCGTCTTGGCGAAGCTCAATCCACGTTCGGTGTTCCAAATACTGAACCCCAAGTCGAATCTCCAACCCCGAATTGGGATTGGGCCCGAAGATCGGAAATACCTTTCCGACGTAAAATCCACCGGTGAAGCCTCTTTGCTGAATAATGGGAAGGATGAATTCTCCCGTTATCCCGATTATTTGTCCTGAGCTTGTTCGCAATCCGCGCGCAATACCTTGGGGGTCGTTGACATTATCTCCAAAGAGAAAGAGAAAATCAGTCCCGAATAGAAGGTTCTTTTTTGTCTTGTAGGCATAGGAAAAACCAATATTGAAGTTCGTCCCATAAAGTTCGGCCATATCTCCGTAAGGTTGCTGAACGCCTGCCTGAATTTGGAAGAGCGACATGGCAACGGTATCCTTCGAAATATCTGACTGGCCCTTCGCGCCAGCGACATAGCAAAGGCTTAGAGCAGCTAAGATGATGCTGAGGAATTTCTGTGAAAAAACAGGGGTAAGGCTAGGTTTCAAAAGGGCTGATCTGTTCATTTATACGTATATTCGCCGTCCAAATTTAAGCCTTTCCATGAAGAATATTCAAATGGTCGATCTCATCTCCCAATACGAGAGGGTGCAAGAGGAAATCGACAAGGCAGTACTTGACGTTATTCGGTCATCGGCCTATAT
>DATFKV010000270.1:0-7358 GCA_035268465.1 Cryomorphaceae bacterium
ATATAGGCCCATTGATTTAGCTCTGTGTCGTACTTCCAGAGGTCATTGTAAGTGGCTAAACTTGAACCTTCCAGGCTTTGCCCCCCAAATAACCAGAGATTTCCATCTTGATCTACCCACCTTCCCGCGACTTCCGCACGACTACCGGGAGTTAGATTGGAAGAGGGTATTCCAGGCATTCCATAAACAGGTAATACAGCTCCTTCCGTCGCTATTTGACTTCCACTCATCCAAGTCCACATATTGGTTTCGACGTCGTATTTCCACATATCAGTTAAATATCCGGTTTCGGAATCAGCACCTCCGTATAGCCATAGATTTCCGTCGTTATCTGTCCAATGAGCAAAACCCCATCCCCTGGAAGGTGGATTGTTGGTTTCGGAGGCTACTCCCATTTCGCCGTATGAACCTTCATAATTTTCAGTGCTTGAACCTTTCATCCAGGTCCATTCCAATGTCTCAGGATTTAATCGCCAAAGAGCACCGCGCATACCATGGTAGCCCTGCCCACCAAAAAGCCAAAACATCCCGTCCCCATCTGCCCATCCTACCGAATTGTAATTTGCTACAGGGGTGCTTATCGGATCCGGTATTCCTTGTTCTCCGAAAATCGGAGCTTGGTCATTGATGGTGTCTCCTCTTACCCATACCCATTGGTTTTCTTGTGCAAAAGACGACAATGAGATTGTAATCGAGAATAAGGCAAATAATCTCGGTATCATATTTTTAGATTAGAGTAAGTCCCAAAATATGGAAAATCTTTCTCATTCATTGAAATTGTTGCAGTGCTGCAGACTTTGGTGTTTGACACCTTCGGGAATAGGTAGTCGCGCTATTGGCTTTATTAGTGTTTCTTGGTAGTTCGTCTTGTACAGTGTGAGCTCTCTTCTTCGGTTTCTTCGAACCGAATCTTCGCAAAATCACCCAATCGGGTGAAAAGCAGGTATCGGGTATTCATCACCTTTGGAATCAGAATCAATAATCAATTAAAACACCATGAAAACCAATAATCTTACTTCCATCGTCAAGATGGGTATCCTGGCCTTGAGTTGTGCGGCCTTTCTTGCCTCGTGTACTCCGGAAACTGAAGAAGTCAGTGAACCGCTATACACGATGGGTGATCCCAAAAACAGTTCACCCCAAGGTTCGCGCTCTTTTGAAATCAGTTCATTTGTATGGCAAGGAGAAGAACAGGCAAGTGCTTTTGAGGAAATTAAAGTGACATTTCAGAACAACGGTACGGTCATCGCAAGTTCTCCGACGCAGCAGTTGCCGGGTACTTGGAATGTCGGCCAAATGGATGGCGTTCAAAAGCTCTTTTTAAACTTTCCCGATGCTCCTCCTCTCATCAATGTGCTCTCGGGCATATGGATCGTGGTGAGTCTTGACTTGGATAATCCGCAATTTATAAATGATGCAGGTGATGTGCTTCAGCTCCTCCCAACGGGAGAGACGGCAATGTCAGCTGAACTGCAGGCCTTTAATACCGCATTGCTGGATTCGATTTTTGTCGTGACTAGTTTTATCTATCAGGGAAATGAGGTGACGGACGTTTTTAGCGATGTTTCCTTAGATTTTAAGGAAAACAATGTCGTTACCGCAGAACGTTTTGGTCAACAGCGCGGCGGTCAGTGGATGACAAGTGAAACGCAAGATGGAATTGTACTGAGTATTCAATTCACGGCGCCTCCCGCTCAACTTACCGGCTTAAATGCAAACTGGGATGTAGTGAGTTTCGACGGCACTGAGGCTGTAATGGAGGATGTTGATGGTCCTCCGGATACCGGAAGCTATTTTATAATTACTATGGAGAATTAACAGTAGTTAAAAAACCGTAGTTCATTGACTAAAAAGAAAGCCATTCCGCATGTAGGGATGGCTTTTTCTTTTTGGAAATAATCCTACTTCAATCTACGAGGATCAGCGAAGGGAGGAAAGCTAAATCTGCACTCGATTTTTAGCTATTCCTTACGTCCGACCCAAGGGTCAATTCTGAATGAATTTGCCCATTCAAGCAAACTCAATGCGGCGGAACATTCTCGAGATGAATTTGGTTTCATATTTGTCTTGATCGTTTTAAAACATACAGCCATGAAGACTACAGCCCTTTTTATTGCCGCCCTATTTTTTGCTTCTTTTGGCTTTAGCCAAGATGATGAAACGGAAACCTTTGAAGCCTTTCAATTCAAGATCAACGAATTTCGCGCATTGGTAGAGACCAACGGGGCAAGGATGGCCGATGCTTCGGATAAGAAAACCATGGGGCTCCTTGCCGATGAGGTCAGGAAGATGAGTAAAGAACTGAGTCAGGATGTAGGAGAGGTATTCAAATGCTCGAATCCCGATTTCGGCAAAAAGTTGGCCATGTCATATGCCTATGCGGGAGTCTCACCCGTTCTCAGCAATTTGTATTACCATCAAGCCTTTGTCAACGATGTTTGCCCCGAAGAGAAAAGCAGATACAGCTACAACTTGGATCGGATCAGACATTTGGCTTGGCGAATTAAGGTATCTCAGGACAAGGAAAAGAATGCCGAATTCTTAGCTGAGATGTTGGAAACCGCGGCCATACTTTAAACCACCGGTCCCGCGGAGCGAGTTATATAATTATTAAAGGTGATGCATCTTACCTGAACGCAACTCAGTATTTTATTTTTGATGTATCAGGTAGGTTGTTGGATTCAGGAATATTGCAAGTTGATCAACCCATTCACGTGTCTAACCTTAAATTCACAAAAAGTTTAATATAGACCAGTGCAAAAGGTGTCGGCGCGTGTTTTTGCATTTCGTCTCGATAGCTAGCGTGATGACAACACCGTGTTGAACTCGGAGATCAGTCAGCAATTTTTAGGGTTGAGTGAAAAATGGCTTTTGGCTTTTAGCATTTGCAATTATGCGATGAAGGACGGCGTTTCTATTATAGAACTGAAATAAAATGAATTTGAGATTCTTCTTATTGGGGGCCGTTCTATGTATGCTCGGAAACGGTTGCCGTCATCAACAGGCGGTAGATGATTACAATGCTTCGCTAATGGATTTCGTTTTTGAGGGAGTCGAAAATACAGGTAAGGTGAACATGGTTCGTCTACAGGCCTACTACAATGAAAACAGTGAGAAATACGGTGAAGCGTACGAGATAGGCGAGCAGGTCATGGCTGTCAATCAATCATTTGTTGACAGCGTGAATACCATGCTGTCCGATAAAAGTTTGACCATTGACGAGGAAGAATTTTACCAATTCTTTGTTGCCACCATAGACAGTCTCAACAGTTTCCTGAAGATGAGTGGAGACTTCACTTGGTTTGATTCGAGAAAATTTACCGAGGAAAGTCCGAAAGTGAATGAACTGACGCTATTACTGGCCAGACAAGCCTCTACTCAATATTGCAGTGAAATAGTCGGATATCTCGTAGCAGACATGAGTTTTTGTGGTTGGCGGTTTCCCGAGGTGCGGTACGAATTAGTCGATAACAACAGGCTCGTTTTGCACGATAAAATCTTCCAGCGATATGAGCATAGAGCCATCGAGGTTACTTCATTGGTTAAAGATGGTGTCCAGGTAAAAGGAAAGATTCAGTCTAAAAACTCAGAGGCATTTTGCGAGATTGCATTCGACTCTTTGTCACCCGGTAACTATAAAATAGAAGGTACGCTGAAGTTGCTTGTCGGAGATTTTGGGTTTAGAGAGGAGCATATCGAGCATGAATTTACCGTAGCCGAGACGGAATAAGGACGCTTGGAGAATACACGCCTATTTTTTCATCTCTTTCTGCTTTGGCTAACCCTGCCCATTCAGGAATTTCTGTTTCACAAACGCAAAAACATACCCAAGGAGCAGAAAGAACTTCCCTTCTAAAGCACCTCAATCAACCGAATATCAAAAATCAGCACGCTATTGGCGGGTATGCCTTGACGGGGACGGCTGCCGTAGGCCAATTCGGACGGGATAAGCAGCTTGCCTCGGCCCCCTTCTTTGAAAAACGGAATTCCCATCGTCCAGCCTTGAATGACCTGATTGAGGCCGAAAGTAATTCCCGCTTCACCGGTGCTTTGGTCAAAAACTTGTCCGTCCGTAAAATACCCTTTATACGCCACCCTTACCGTAGAAGATGGGTCGGGGTTTTCGCCGGTACCCGTCTCTTCATCTACATAATAGAGTCCGCTGCCTATATGCATGGCATCCAACTCATTGTCGGCAATGTATTTGAGAATAATCTCATTGTCAATTTCCGTTTGGCTTTGGCTTTCGTCCTCATCCTTTTTGCAATGGAGAGACAATAACGAGACGAGTAAGAATAAGAAGATGCGTTTCATCGTTGTTTTTTAAAATGAAAAAGGCCAAATATACACCGGCCGTGCTTAGACGGCAGCGAAAATTGCTTATCAATTCGATAAGCTTTAATCCCGTGCATTATCAACGACGGATTGATCGTTGCATTTCTCCCTTCTCCTCTTCCTTTGTTGAACAATCCCTCTCCATCTCTTTTCCCCCTCTTTCATTCCCGAGGCGAGTCAGGGGCAAGGCTATACCCAAGTCCCCGGCAACTAAATACCAATCCCTGTCCAAGTTCGATAGAAAGGATTTCAATGGGCCAAATGGTCAAGGCAGATAGCAGGCTTTCAAAACGTGCACCATGTGCCATTGACGAATGATTTTGGGACCGCCTTTTCCGAGGCTTTAGACCTCCGGATGAACTTATAAACGTTAAGAACCGAGTTCAGAAAGCTTTCTACTTTGACCATGAGCGAAATGAATTGGACCGCTGTCTCTGCCCTCGAGTCTCGTCGGATTTGTCGAGCTTAAAATGTCAACTCATATTTCAGCCCTCACCCTCCTCATGCTGGATATTCAAATCGACCAGACCTTTGCCCTTAACCAGCCAGCAGGTGCCGAAGAGGACCAGGAGAATCACTTCCGACCAAAATATCAATCGCGGAATGGGTATCCGGTCTTCTAATATCCAAAGGATGCCGGTGATGAGGAGCACCACCCACATCCCGTAACCGCAGAATCGGTAGATCTGATTTCGTTTTAGCTTCTGGGCGGTAAATGGCTTGTTTCCTTTGGTGAAATGGAATGCCGACATATGGCCCATGGTAACGAAGAATAAGACGGCGGCTCCGAAATGCACCCATCCCCAAGCATCATTTACCAAGCAGATGGGAGTGGGGCACCCTCCCGCACCTCCATCATACGGTGTGGGTATGGCGGCGACGATGAGAATGAGTATGCCGCCAATCCAAGTGAGTACGTTGTCGCTTAGTGTTTCATCGGCTTTGTCGTAGCCGCGGTAGGAGATCAGGAAGGCGCCGACCAAGGTCAATACACTGGTAAACAAAACGCCCGAGACGGTATAGTAGTAGTCGCTTATCGAATTTTCATTGGAACCCGCAATGGCCCACACGGCCCAAGGAAGGAGCAGACCGAGCCAGCCGATCAACTTTCGCAGGGTGAAATAGGAGAGGTTGGTATTGATGGCGCGAAGAGACTGATCTTTCATTTTTTCAGTTTGTATAACGAATGTTGTATAGTCGATAGTACTTGGTCGATAGTACTTGGTCGGTAGTACGTGGTCGGTAGTGCTTGGTTGGCAGTAGACCGCAGCTAAATCTCAAACTCTCAAGATTCCCTGTTTGAGGGCGAGGTAAATCAAGTGGACGCTGTTTTTGGCTTCGAATTTATGGATCAGATTTTTTCGGTGGCTATCTACCGTGTGGTGCGAGATGAATAGCTCTTCGGCTATTTCTTTGGTGCTCGATCCTTTGTAGAGGCATTCCAAGACTTCTTTTTCGCGTTCGGTCAGCGCTATGTTTTCGTTCTTTCGCTTTCGGAGGCCCAAGGCAAGATCTCGTGCTACGGAAGGACTGAAATAGCAGCCGGTGTACATTAGTTGACGGATAGCCGCGGCAAAGTCGGCGTTTTCTTCGCTCTTGAGCATATACCCGTGCACACCGGCGGTAACGCAAGGCACGATGATTTCGGGGTTGTTGTGCATGGTGAGCATCATAATCTTTACCGACGGGTGCCGCTCCATAATGATTTTGGCGAGGTCGAGGCCGGTGGTGATCTCACTGCCTTTCTCTTCGCTGAGGCTGTAGTCCAGAATGACCACGTCGGGGGTTCGCTCGGTCATTTGCGCTAAGGCCATCGCTCCCGTCTGGGCGGTATCCAAAACTTCGATGCCTTCTTCACTGCTCAGAATAAAGGAGAGCCCTTCGGTCACTACTTTGTGGTCGTCTACGAGGTTTACGGTGATGTTCATTTGGCTAGAGGTATGGTTACAATATACGAAGTCCCTTGGTTTTGAGCACTTTCTACGCTTAAAATTCCCCCGAGGTTGGCCACTCTTTCCTGAATGTTTTTGAGGCCAATGCCCTCGTAGCTTCTGCTCGTATCGAAACCGACGCCATTGTCCCGGTAGCGAAAGATCAGCTCGTTGTCTACTTCCACCTCTATCTCCACTTTGCTCGCATTGGCGTGTTTGAGGGTGTTGCTGAGCAGTTCCTGACTGATGGCGTGGAGTTGATACTGCACTTCCTCCTCCTGATCGTCCATTTCCTTTTGAGCTCTGAGCTCGATTTTGATGTCATTGGCTTCTTCAATGGCGGCGATCAGCTGGTGCATGGCTACGGTATAACCGAAATTGGCCAGAGAGCCGGCATAGAGGTCGTGCGAGATGCGCCTCACCTCTTTGACGGCATCGTCGAGTAGTCCTTTCAACTTCCCAAAGCTTTCTTCTTCTTGATCTTTTACCTCTTGGATTTTCTTTAGCGTGGCATTGTGGTAGATCTTGGCGGTAAAGAGGATGCCACCGAGTCGGTCGTGTAGCTCTTGTGATATCCTGCGCCGTTCGGAGTTTTTTCCCTGTAAAAGGGCATTGACGCTCTCCACTTCGTTTTTGCGAATAAGGTCATCGATCTTGCGTTGAGAGAGTTCTTTTTCTTTGAACGCGAGTTGGCGGCGCTTACGGAGGAGCAAGAACATATCAATCAGTACCACACAGACCAAAAATACCACGGCCGATGAAGTGATAACTATATAGGTTATTAAATTTTTTTCTTCCATAGGATGGCAGTAACTAGGGTGAGTGACCAAATGATATAGGCAAGGGTATTGACTGCATAAAATTCAAGACTGTAGTCTTTATCAATTAAATAGGCTAGTTTTAAGGCACTCATCGCCGAGGCCATTAGGGTGAGGTAGAGAAAGTTGGCTACACCAAAACCCAATAGTACTGCGCTTATGTCATCCTTCTTGACAATCATCACTCGTATAAAGAGGTAGCTCAAAATTGCCGTCAAAAGTCCCTCAACGGTATTGGCGACAAATTGAAATTTAAGTAGAGAAGACTCAAACC
>DATFKV010000271.1:0-2729 GCA_035268465.1 Cryomorphaceae bacterium
TCTTTTGAAAGTCAATTCAGAATATTTCAGTGCGGCTTTCTTCATAGCTTCATTATCCATCAAATGGAGAGCGGTGAAGGCTTTTTGCATTTTAATCATCACTTCGATGTTCTTTGCACCGTCACGTGAAATGGCCCTGAAAGCATCTTCGAACAAATCATCCAGATCCAACTTCGGAACTTGTATGCGATCGTACTTGGGCTCATCTTCGGAAGGCTTCGGGTGCTCGTCCCAAAGATAAAACATCCGTTGGTGTGAGGCTATGATCTGAATGGCGGTACCAGGATCATTAATACCGGGAGAAAGCGCCCGACTGGCTATTTCGGACAGCGCAATGAGGCCAAATCGCGGGTCGGCTTCAAAATCTCGGGTCTTTCCTATGGCAAATCCTTTGTTTACCGCTTCGGTCACTTCATCCCGGTCAATGGGTTTAGGGACATCGATATAAACTAAAGCCTCGCCGGGAGTCACAAAATTACCCGTTATAGCCTTCACGCGAATTTGTGCTTCCATCTTTTCGGCGAAAGCTTGGAGTCGCTCAAAATTGATGTTTTGAATATAACCTGTCTCAAGACTAAACACGGCCGTTTTCGGTGCATTTGTGTCATCAAGGGGCATACACTTCAAGGTAGGGTAATCCAGATAAAAGCGTATAACTTCTGCGGCAGCTTCTTCAATCTTGTGAATAGTTTGCTCCAGGCGTCCCAAACGAGAAATCCGATCTACCCAACGCAGGAAAACCAGAATAATGAGAGCGAAAAATGCCAGCGCGAAAATGAAAAGTGTGAATCGGCCCGCAGGGCCAAAGTATCCGTTGTTAATTGCCACTGAAGCCACAATTCCGAAAATGAAAGCACTTATGAATACCGAAAGGGCATTTTGAGAAACATCATCGGCAATGATGAGCTTAAATGATCTGGGGGTGGCGGAGCTCTGGGCCGCCGTAAATGCTGACAACATAGAAGTTACGGCAAAGATCGATATCACCAACATGCTGGAAGCCATGGTGTCGAGTAGCCACGTGACTGAGCCCTCTTTGATCTCGGGTACTATTTCATCGAGAAATGTTCCATCGGCCAACTTAGCCAGCAGTGCAATGGTAACAGCAATAAAACAAAATATGAGTGGTCTAAACCAAAGACGCTTTCTAAGCTTGTTCCAATAAATTAGTAAAGTGGTCTTCATATGCCTGCTTCGGTATATTGACTTGAAGAATACGGAATTTTATTGGAAATGCGACAGTGAACGGGATACCCGCCTTTCAACTACCTCCTTGATGCACTATTCGAGGTGATAAATGGCCATGATATCTTCCAGTATTTTGGTGAAGTTTATTTTTAAATCAATTAGTTTTCCGGAGTGAATGTCAAACACCCAACCGTGCACCGTCAATCCCCTTTCGCGATAAGCTCTTTGAACTTCTGCCGTTTTTATCACGTTAATGCATTGCTCTTGCACATTCAATTCCACCAATCGTTTGTACTGCAATTCCTCATCGTCAATTTTTCCCAATTCTTCAGCATGGGTGCGGTAAACGTCCCGAATGTTGCGAAGCCAAGGATTGAGGATTCCCAAATCTTTTGACTCCATGGCCGCCTTTACTCCACCGCAATAGTAATGTCCGCACACAACCACGTGCTTTACTTTCAAGTGCAATACAGCATAGTCAATCACCGACATTGCACTGAGGTCGGTATTGGGAACCATATTGGCAATATTTCGGTGTACAAAAACTTCCCCCGGGCCCGCTCCCATTAGTTCTTCAGCGGTTACTCGACTATCAGAACAGCCTATGTAGAGGATTTCCGGGTTTTGACCTTTCGAAAGTTGTTTGAAATAATCGGGATCTAGATCTAGATTTTTCTGAACCCATTCTTGATTGTTCTTAAAAATTTGGTTGATATCCATTCGTTTTACAGATTTATTTCAGGTGTGGGTGCAATATCCTAATAAACTGCAAAAAAACCATCACCAGAAAGGATATCTATGCCATTAGCCAAGTATCTCAATTTGCATTTCTCGCTTTCTCTCTCACCTCCCTATACTTAGCGTCAAAACAATAAAGTAGTTAAACTTGGTTAATGAATTCGGTTAACTCCGGGCTGCTTTCCGTTGGCTACTCTGTGAAACACATACAGCATCTCCCCTGCTATTTGCAGACTCCGCTTTGAGTACTTCTCTGCTTGTTGAGGAGAGAGGTCAAAGAACTTGGGGTCTTCGTATGTGATCGGGATTCTTACATCGGCCCATGCGATATAAGGACATGCTTCATCGGCTTGGGAACAGGTCATGATGGCGGCAAACTCCGAATTCGGGTTAAAATCATCGTCCCATTTCTTGGAAAACCCCATAACGGGAGGCTCATTTTCTGAATACTTTATGGTGTAAACGGGATTTTCGCTTTGTGCAATGATCTTTATTTCGAAACCTGAGTTCTTCAGCGTTTCAGCTACCATTGGATATAGGGCCGTGCGTTCTGTCCCTCCTGAATAGGTAGACACATTCTGCACACCACAATAATAGGCCATGGCTTGCGCCCAAACTTGGGAAAGGTGGCTTCGACGCGAATTGTGGGTGCATATAAAGTTGAGGCGTACAGGGTGACCACTGCTTTTTTTGGCAGAGATATAATCAATCAATGGTTGCAAAACTGCACTCCTTTCGGAAGGGATGGCGGCAACGTCAATCTCCGAGACGAGCTCTTCCAAATGCGGAAACAAAGGCATATT
>DATFKV010000272.1:0-3165 GCA_035268465.1 Cryomorphaceae bacterium
TTTGACAACGATGAGGTGCATGAAGTGCTGGATCTTTGTATTAGTTGCAAGGCCTGCAAACGGGAATGTCCTAGCTCGGTGGATATGTCGCTTTTGAAAATGGAAGCCGATTTTCATTACTACCGGCGAAATGGATTGCCAACGCGGAATAAATTTTTCGGGAATTTTCACCGCAGTGCGAAATGGGGAACGGCTTTGGCTCCCTTCAGCAATCTGGTCTTGGGTGTTCCGACCTTTCAACGCGTGCTAAAGTCGATGTTGGGGATGGCCGGCGAGCGGTCAATTCCCGTTTTTTCAAATAGAAGAGCCACTTCATTGGTCAAATCAAATAAAAAGGATGTTCCTCAACTTGTGCTCTACATTGACGAGTTCACCCAATTTCAAGATGCACATATAGCCGAGTCAGCGGGTGTCTTTTTCAGTAAATTGGGATATGCTTTTAAGGTGGTTTATGCGCCATCGGGAAGAGCCTTCTTCTCCAAGTCCATGCTTAGAGAAGCTCGGGATTGCGCTAAAAACGTGATGTCAAAACTGGAGAAATATATTGGTGCAGGAACTCCCATAGTGGGGTTGGAGCCATCGGGAATTTTGGGTTTCAGAGACGAGTACCAGAGACTTTTTAAAGATGAACTGAAAGAAAGAGCAAAAAAGCTTGCCGTTTTATCAGTGACTTTCGAGGAATTCGTTTCACAGGAGATTGTAGCAGGCAGAATTTCATCGGAAAATTTTGTGGAGGATGAGCTTCAAATTGAAGTTCACGTCCATTGCCATCAAAAGGCTTTGTCTCACCCCAAGCACAGCTTGGAAATATTAAACCTACCAAAGAATTATCGAGCGGTAAAAATTCCTGCGGGATGCTGCGGAATGGCCGGAAGCTTTGGCTACGAAAAGGAGCATTACGAAATCAGTCAGCAAATGGGAGAACAAGTATTATTCCCGAGATTGCGGCAATTGGACGATCAAACCGTGGTAGTAGCTGCGGGCACCAGTTGTCGGCACCAGATAAAGGATGGAGTTCAAAAGAGGAGTTACCATCCGGCAGAAATATTGGCGAAAGCCTTAAAATGAAACTCCCACCCGAAGGCAGGAGTCTCTCATTTTTAAGGTATAAGATGGTGGTAATTTTAGCGCCTAACCACTTTGGCGTAAGACCTTGAGCCGTTTTGTTCCAAACCGATGAGGTAGAGACCTTGAGGGAATTCTGACAAATCAACTTCAATTTTCTGCTGGCCGATTGATGTCGAGAGAATTCTTTGCTCCAACAATTTGCCGGTTAAATCCAACACTCTTAAAGTTAATTTATCACTTCGGTCAGATAGATAGCTGATCGTTGTGATGTCGGCGGTAGGATTAGGGTAAATGGAAAGCACTTTCTCTGCCAAGCCAACATTTTCGCTCAATGTGCCGGGCTCGATGACGTTGATCATGAATCCACCGGAGAGGACCCCTGATCCTCCTAAGGTGGTGCCATCCAATACTTCGCAATATGATACTTCGCAGAAATTACCGAGAGAATCTCCAAAGCTCACAAATAAGCAAAGTACGTATGGACCGTCATCTTCATAGATATGGGTTGGGTACCATTCATTCGAAGTGCTTCCATCACCAAAGTCCCATAAGACACTACTTGCATCTCCGATATTTTCAGAAGGAATGATGTAGAATGTATTCTCGCCGGTACTGTCGGCTATGACATCGAAACTGATTCCGCACTCAAAGTCGTACGAGCAAGAGCCATCATCGACTGTCGCTTCAGGATTGTAATTCAATGCTTCAGGGTCGGTGCAGCCATAGATCTCATTTTGTTCTTCGCAGCCATCTTCATTTACACCAAATGTGAATTGGAAACTGTCTGCTGAACCTGAAAACTCTCCTGAAAACAAGACCTGATTTAACATGACGATATTGTAAATGCCATTCCATTCAGGGGAAATATTGTAGATGGCGAAAGTGTAGCAGCCATCATCCAGACATAAATCGTATTGTGGAGCCCAGTTATAAAAGTTTCCGCTCATTACTTGCTCACCGAACTGATTTTCAATAACCCAATTCATAAAAATGTAAGAACTGTCATCAGGAGCCCCATTTATGAAATCGAATCCGAGAAGCACTTGCGTACAGGTATATTCGCAGGAGCCATCATCAATCGTTGCCTCAGGATTGTAGTTAACTGCCTCGGGGTCGGTGCATCCCAAGATGTCTTGTTCAACACAGCCCTCGGCATTCACACCAAAAGAAACAGAGCCGAATTCTCCGGCATCAAGTGTACCCGAAGCGAGTAAAGTGTCGTTCAGAAAGATTTCGAAAGTGGCTCCATTCCAGCCATCACCGAAAGAGTCGAATAGTTCAAAGCTGTAACAACCGTCCTCCAAACATGCCAATTCGGTGATGGTTGAATAGTCGGGGTAGTCTCCTGAGCCGGCCACTTCCTCGCCTGCTTCGTTTCTGATATTCCAAGAAATTTCGTACCCCCAGTTTTGGGTGTTAATGACCAAGATGACCTCGTTGTTTTCGCAGTCAAAATACTCGCAACTTCCATCGTCAATTGTTGCTTCAGGGTTATAGTTTGTAGCCTCAGGATCGGTACAGCCGGAAATCTCTTCTTCGCCACAGCCTTCGGCATTTATACCGAATGGTACGGATCCAAATTCTCCGCTTTCGAGTGTCCCTGAAGCAAGTAAAGTGTCGTTGTAAAGTATTTCGAAAGTGGCTCCATTCCAACCGTCGCCAAAAGAGTCGAATAGCTCAAAGCTGTAACATCCGTCTTCCAGACAAGCCAATTCAGTGATGGTTGAATAGTCGGCATAGTCACCGGAGCCCGCCACTTGCTCGCCTGCTTCATTTCTGATATTCCAAGAAATTTCATAACCCCAATTCTCTGTATTAATCAGAACAATTACTTCGTTGTTTTCACAGTCTTCATATTCACAGGATCCATCATTTATTGTGGCTGCCGGATTGTAGTTGATTGCCTCCGGATCCGTGCATCCGAAAACTTCAATTCCGCAAGGTGAAGTGATTTCAAAATTTAAAAAACAGGTTCCTGCATCTCCATTCCATCCATCTATCATTAGGATGTAAGTTGTGTTGGTATCCAGTTCACCGCAGGAGAAATCAAAAGCAGACAATAATCCTTCCCCTGAATTTCCATCGCAAAACAACATG
>DATFKV010000273.1:0-3544 GCA_035268465.1 Cryomorphaceae bacterium
CAAAAGCCCCGATAAACAGTGACCCCGAATCGCCCATAAAGATTTTGGCGGGTGAAAAGTTAAACAGGAGGAAACCTCCCAAGGATCCTGCCAAAACAAAAGCCATCATGCTCAAATCGTATTGGTAGGTGCCGTAAAACCAAAGTCCAAAATAAACGGAGCAAATTAAACCCGTACCCGCTGCCAAGCCATCGCTTCCGTCAATGAGGTTGATGGCATTGACAACCACGATATAGGTGAAGACAGACAGACCGACACTCGCCCAATAGGGAATTTCTTCAATGCCAAAAACGCCGTGCATCCCCATTATTCGGATATCGGCCATGACTACCAAAATGAAACCGACAATTCCATGTCCGATGAGTTTTTTCATGGGAGCCACCCCGATGATATCATCCTTTACCCCAATAAAGAAAAGCAAAATAGCGGCGGCAATAAGAAACTTGAAATCGTTGACCGATTCGGAAAAGTGATGTAAGCTCCCGAAATAGCTCAAATTGTCAGAAGGAAACCAAAGTGAATAAGCGAAGATGCTAGCGGCAAAAATGATGATCCCTCCAATGGTGGGTGTACTTTTTCGGTGCTTCTTTCTCTCCTCATTAGGGTCATCTACCAGCTTCTTCATTTTCGCCACTTTGATAAGCGAAGGCGTGGTAAGCAGGACGACGAAAAAGGATGTCACAAAACCAAGGACAATCTCTTTCATAAAATGATCGTGTTGTTAAAAATTGTTTTCAAAAGTCGCGATAAATATTGGACAATGCTGTTCTGATACCCATATACCAAAATCCACTCACTCTTTCATCATTTGAAACACTCTCATTTCGATATGTATACCCCGTATAAACCTGAAAGTTACAGCTTGGATTGAAAACATAGCCCAATTGTATGTCCGTATTTGATAGGTTAGATGAGATATGATCGGAGGAAAGTTCATCCTCGACATTCGAACGGATGTAAACGGATTTCAGTTGAGCGAATATTCTTTTATGGTAGTAAGTAATGATGCCTATTGTTTCAGAAAAATCCCTTCCCAAAACATGTCCGAGAGGCTGATTAAAGTGGTAAGCTGATTGAAGGTCATCGGGATTACGCGTTGCGCTGTTACTTGCGTGATTGTATTCGACTTGAATATCAAGCCGATCGAGAATACCCGACCAACGACTTCCAATTTGAAAACCATCGAGATTAAGTTTTGAACTGTTTGATAACAACTGACCATATACTTTGACGGTAGGAATGACAAACCAAGCGGCATTGAAACCAATCCTGGCATTATTTTCTTCATCATCTAATCCTAATAGGGCCGAATTTATCCCCGGGAAGGGAATCAAAGCGCGGTAGTCAAAAGGCTGACTTCCCAAGCTGTCGTCAAAGATTTTCCAAATCACTTCTTCGAAGAGACCGAGCTCAAGATTGGGAAGAGGCTTATAAGACAAGTAATTCCATGAGGCCACCTTCCTTTTAAAGATCGCTTCAGGGGTTTCGCCCTGTGGCAACCTGTCCAAATTTTGCAATAAAGCGAGCGTATACCGATGTTGAAGTTTCCCTTCAAGGGCATCTATTTCGTAAGATGCAAAAGGATAATTGTGCGCATTATCAGAAAGAAATAGTGAACGGTAACCGTGCCCGATAAACTGCTTAAAATGTCCAAATGATAAATCGAGCCATTCGGCGGCCTCAATTCCCACAAAACCACCGGCCATGCTGTAATCATACCCTCCTTCGCCGAAAGGCTTAATTCTTCCCGATCCGGGAAATACTTGCGTAGAGTCCACAAACCCGTTGATGTAAGCGGCGTACCTTCCTTGGTTTTCCCTGAAGTCGGTGTAGAAATAGACATTCTTTCCGATCTCACCCTGAACCACAAACCCACGTGTGTTTTGAAACAATGAATTTTCTTCTCTCAGGGAAGATATCTGATCGACTGTTTCTCGACCAAAACCAAAATCAAATAGAACGTCTGCATAAATTTTGAAGTCGGGTTTATCCAGCTCAAGCAGATGTTCACTGAAAATTTTCTCGGTGATCTTGTAGTAGTATTCAGCAGTGTCCTCGGCAAAGCCGGGCAGCTGAGATACCTTGGCATCGCTTAGCAGGATAGGCATTGCTCCGCTGTGAACAGAAGGTTGTGTGCCCAGACCGATTCGATCTTGTCGGAGCTGAGAGAGCCGGTCAAAAGGAAGAATGTAAACTTGGGAATGAGAAGCTCCGCCCAGCGCACAAATAATTAGAATGAGGATGCCCCTCAGCATAATCAAGCGTTTACAAAAGAGGCTTTAAAGTCTTCATAGACCATTTTCACTCCCTCGTCCAATGGAATTTGAGCCTTCCATCCCAGTTTGTTTATTTTGGCAACATCCATGAGCTTGCGAGGCGTTCCATCCGGCTTTGAAAGATCATACTCAAGACGACCTTCATACCCCACAATTTCGGAAATAAGCATCGCCAGATCAGCAATGGATATATCCTCTCCGACTCCTACGTTGACGAATTCTTTTTCATTGTAATTCTCCATTAAGAATACGCAGGCCGCAGCCATATCGTCCACATGGAGAAACTCGCGTTTCGGCATTCCGGAACCCCAAATTACTACCTCTTTGGATCCCGACTCCTTGGCTTCGTGAAACTTGCGAATCAGCGCCGGCAAAACGTGAGAATTCTTTAAATCGTAATTGTCATTCGGTCCGTAAAGGTTGGTCGGCATCGCTGAAATAAAATTACACCCATACTGATCGCGATAGGCCTCACACATTTTTATGCCCGCAATTTTTGCGATGGCATACGGCTCGTTGGTAGGCTCGAGCAGTCCTGTCAGCAAATACTCTTCCTTTAGCGGCTGTGGAGCCATCTTGGGATATATGCAGGATGAACCTAGAAAGAGTAGTTTCTTTACACCGGCTCTGTACGATTCGTCAATGACGTTAAGTTCAATGGCCAGATTATCATGGATAAAATCTGCCCGATACGTGTCATTCGCACTGATTCCTCCTACTTTGGCTGCAGCCAAAAAGACATACTCAGGTTTTTCTTCTCTAAAAAAAGATGCAACGGCGGATCTATCTCTAAGGTCGAGTTCACTTGAAGTTTTTCCAATCAGGTTGGTATACCCGTAGGCTTGAAGTGAGCGAAAAATGGCACTACCGACCATTCCTCGATGGCCCGCGACGTATATTTTGGCTTCCTTATTCATTACTCGTTGTAATTCAAAATAGGATGTCCTCCATCCAAGAGGTACTTATCGCGCTTGAAAAGATCCATATCCGCATCGACCATTTCGCTGATCAAATCTTCAATATTATACCTGTGATGCCAGTTTAATTTTTCCTGCGCTTTGGTTGGATCGCCTACCAGTAAATCTACTTCGGTGGGGCGGTAATACTTTGCGTCAATCTTGATCAGTACTTTGTCAGTCTTCTCGTCATATCCTTCCTCATCTTCTTTTTCTCCTCTCCATTTGATGCTGATTCCTACATGAGCAAAGGCTTTTTCAATAAAGTAGCGCACACTGTATGTTTTGCCGGTGGCCAAAACGAAATCTTCA
>DATFKV010000274.1:0-2076 GCA_035268465.1 Cryomorphaceae bacterium
AGAAGATTGTCGGCCAATATGGCGTATTGCTCTGTAAGCTTCAAATCCGTTTCGGCGAGGTAAGCGGTGTCAGGTTCTTCCTCGCGGTAAGCGCCGTCAATAAAGTCCTTCAATCTTTCTTCAAAATCGGAATAGGCCATATTGCCATTTTCAGAAAAATCATTTAAGGTCTTGACCAAGCTTTCCAAGCGAGGCATAGGCTTTTCGGAGCCCAGCCAGAAGGAACAGTTGTTTCGGGTGGAGTAGAACTCAAGAATGTGTTCTCTCAAACTGTCGCGCTCGGGGTACTTGCTTTCCGGCGAATACTCAGGCAGGGCTACGGATACATCGATGGTATGATTGAGGGCTTCGGGTTGCGAGGCCCGATCAATTGAAATATTCTGGTCCGAAGTCGTTTCATAGTTGTCCGGCGAACATGAAATCAAGGCACAGAAAAGCAGGGTGCAAAAGAAGGCTTTTTGCAAGGGCATTGACAAAATAGCTTTAATAGTAGAGTATTTAATAGTAGGGTAGTAGGGATGTATTAAGCTAGTTCTGTCGATCTTCTTGAGATCTGTTCATAGATATGGCGTGTTCATTCACCATTTCAGATTTGCCATTGTCAAATTCAACCAAATACACGGGATTTTCTTCACTCGCATCGGCTATTAAAGTCTCTCCCGAATAGTCAAGCTCGGTTGTCTGGATAAAGCGATTTTTGATGGTACCGCTCATTTCACCTGTTTTGGTTTTAACGCTTACTTTGTCATTTTTTTCGAAACTCATAATGCATATTTTAATTTAAAGGTGTTTCCAAAATCGTTCCACGCTTTCGCGAATGCAGAAAGAGATTAAACACGCCACAGACAGTCCACTGTGAGAATAATCAGAATGTGCGAAGCAAATTGGCGAGCAGATTCTTACCATTCTGAGGAGGAAAGTCAACAATAGAAATCCGGATTGGAAGGCTCCGGTGAGCGTATAATAACAAGGTAAAATGACATGAGTAAAATGACTTTTCAAATTAGCACCGATCCAAAGGTAGAAGGAGCTTTAGCAAAATACCCGGAGGAGGTGCAAGGCAAGATGGCCAAACTGCGACAGCTGATTTTGGAAGCAGCCGAGGAGATCGACGGTTTGGAAAAGATCGAAGAAACCCTCAAATGGGGCGAGCCGAGTTACCTTACCAAACATGGCAGCACGGTGCGGATGGATTGGAAACCGAAATCGCCCGATCAATACGCCATTTACTTTAAGTGCACGAGTAAGCTGGTGCCCACCTTTCGGGAAATATATCCTACTGAATTTAACTATGAAGGGAATCGGGCTCTGGTTTTTTCGCTTGATGAAAAACTGCCGGAGGATGCCTTAAAACGCTGCATAAAACTGGCGCTGACCTATCACAAAGTGAAGCATTTGCCGCTTTTGGGGATGTGAATTTTTTTCACTCGACCCCACTCTGATCCTTGATTTTGCTGTAAATCAGTAGACAACTATCTTTTGATAGAGTCTCTTCCTGCCACTTTCGATTTGCATATGATAAAGTCCCGGTGAGAGCCCCATTTCGCTTGGAATGAGCTTGGAGTTTTTTATGATCCTTTCTGCGTGCATCAGTTTTCCCTCTTGGGAAAAAACAGAGAGATAGCCGGCTTCCATTTCTTCAGAAAACCGCAGGGATTGCGAGAGCGATATTGGGTTCGGGTATGCGAATGGAGTGCCTTGATCTGCAACTGTATAACCATCACTTAATGTTGTGGGACAACACACTTCTACGAATGGATCCGTGTATTCTGTATCCCCATTCCGTTCGAAGCAAGTGAGAACGGAAATAATATCTATGGCGCAAACGGCTATGCCGTTAAACAGACCTTGATTTGAACCCACCCCTTCTATCCACTGCAAAGCCGAGAAAGGCTCGAATGAAATCACTCTTCTTTCCTCCCCGTCGATAAGTGTAGTAGAGACATCCGACACTTCAAAGCTTGTCTGAGAGCCGTCCAGGATTAGGACTTCATCGAGATTCACGCAGACGAGCGGAGTAAAAGTATCTCCTACTTCCAGATCGAAATCGTACATTAAGTATTCTTGCCCTTCAAC
>DATFKV010000275.1:0-4004 GCA_035268465.1 Cryomorphaceae bacterium
TGACTGCAGCAATGCAGGACCCAATGCGGTAACCCTTACCGTAGAAGATATTGCAGGTAACCAAGCTTCTTGTGTAGCTACCGTTACCGTAGAAGACAACATTGATCCCTCCATCACTGCTCCTGCCGATGTAACGGCAAGTGCTGATGCAACTCTTTGCTCTGCTTCGGGTGTGGTTCTCGGTTCGGCTTCGGCTTCTGACAACTGTGGCGTTGACAATGTATCCGACGATGCTCCAGCCACTTTCCCGGTTGGAACCACAACGGTGACTTATACTGCAGTTGACGCCGCAGGAAACTCAAGCTTTGATACACAAACAGTGACCGTAACCGATGATGAAGCGCCTTTTGTAAATTGCCAAGACATTGTAGCAGAACTTGATGCAAACGGAATAGCTATAATTACTGCGGATCAACTTGATAATGGTTCCACTGACAATTGCGGAATTGCGTCTTTAAGTCTTAGTAACAATCAGTTCGACTGCACCAACCTTGGAATTAATCAAGTAACATTGAGTGTAACCGACATACATGGAAATACTGCTTCCTGTATAGCCGCTGTAGATGTTCAGGACAATCAAGCACCGACAATTATCTGCAACACCCCCCTTGACGTTTCGAATATTGGGGGTGAGTGTGGAGCATTTGTTACTTACTCAGTTCCTACCGCTACTGACAATTGTGAAGTAGATGTAATCACACAAATAGGAGGATTAGGAAGTGGAGCGCTTTTTCCAATAGGTGTGACGACAGAAATCTATCAGGTGACGGATCCGGCTGGAAATCTATCGACCTGTTCATTCACGATATCAATAAGCGATGTTGAAGCTCCTGTCGCAAATTGTACTAACGCTACCGTGCAATTAGACGAAACAGGAAATGGGTCTCTTCTTCCTCAGGATATAGATAATAACTCTAGTGATAATTGCGAAATCATTTCTTTTGATTTGAGTCAAAGCACCTTCACAACAGCCGATATCGGACTGGTAAATGTGCTGTTCACAGTCACGGATGCAGCAGGAAATAGTGATAATTGCTTTGCGGATGTGACCGTACTTCCATTCGAGTGCACGGTTGATGGCGGAACGATTAGCACACAAGATGAACGACTGAACCTTTGTTTGGGTGATGGACAAGATAATTTTATTCAAGTGAGTATATCGGGAAATGTCGGTCTGGGCAGATTCGGATTGATCAATTCGTCAACCAATCAAGTGGTTTTTTCAAATTTCTCGGGGGTTTTCAACATGGAAAATTTTCCAGCCGGAACCTATAATATAGTTCATGCAAGCGTTGCTTCTCCAAGCCAATATCAAGGCGTTCAATCTATTTCAGATCTGGAAGGCTGTTTTGACATTTCAAACGCCATCGGCGTGAGTAGTTTCTTGCTTAATGCGGGCACAATCACGACCGACGGACCTACCACGATTTGCAACGACGACGGTGTGCCATCGGTATTGACCTTCGATGTCAATGATGATGTTGGAATAAACTCACGCTGGGCCGTCTTGAATGAAGAAGGAACGAATTTGCTGGCCAATAATAGTACGGGAACATTCAATTTTGAACTTGCCTCGGTAGGGGTTTACCGTGTCATTCATGCTTCGTGGGGTGATTTCCCCGGAGGTCAAATAAGCATAAGCAATCCTACCGGTTGTGTTCAATTTTCCGATCCCATCTTCATAACAGTGGAAAGCTGTACAGCCGCTTTGCCTACCCTTTCATCAAATCCTAACCCGACGGCCGGAATGAGTCACGTTCAGTTCAGCGTACCGGAATCCATGGCAGTTTTACTTGATGTTTACGATTTATCAGGAAGACACGTGAAGACCATTCACAACGCGAATGCTCTGGAAGGTCAAACTTACCGATACGACTTTGATGGCACCGTGTTGCCAAACGGTGTTTACATTTATCGTATGACCGCCGGTTCAGAAGTCATAATCAATAAATTCATGATTGCCCGGTAAATCTATTTCAATGAAATTAGGGCCCCGTCTTCTTGGCGGGGTCTTTTTTTTTAGAGAAATATTTTTTATTCGAAAAAAACTGAACCGATTTTGGACGTAACCAAGAAAGCACGTTCGAGTGGATCTGATCTATTCTACTCGCTGTTAATTGCGCTGATAAACTACCCAAAAAACTTTTCATTAAGCTACTGTCGGAATTTTGACTTCTGAGAGAGTCTGTTTAAATGTGCGATAACCCCTTCTTCGTCACTTTTTGATTTCTTCTCTTCTCTGAAACTCTCCACGTGAATCACGCTGAACAAAAAACCCACATAGCGCACACCGATCGTGCCGAATTGGTATTCGTAAGTGCTGAAGATCAACCAGGACTGCCGCTGACTCGAGCCCATCTCAAGCAATTGGGCGGGGGTAAAATGCATGCCACCGTGGATGGCTCCGTAATCGGCCGATACTTTATGCAAAAACTTCTCCTCCGATGGATTGGTCACCGCCAAAAAGATGACGCCCATTAGGAGAATGATTCCCAAACGAAAAAGAAGACTTTTCATGACAGATGAACAGAGGGAGGCTTGGTAAGGTTTAGCGTACGTTAGGTTTATTGAATCCTTGTCAGTTCCACCCGTCCTCGGTCATACCTCACTCTGCTAAAAGGATCGCCCTTCATCAAAAACGGCCCGTCCAAATCGGCGTAATCGGCCAAGGGCGCAAGGGCACGTGCCACAGCTACGGAAACACTCGACTCGGCCATGCAACCCATCACGGTTTTGAGTCCGAGGCGCTTGGCTTCATGCAGCATCTCGACCGCTTCTATCGGTCCGGTGCTTTTCATCAGCTTTACCACTACCCCGTCGAAGGATTGGTGGCGGGCCTTGAGGTGTGCCAACCGCTTGATCGACTCATCGGCAAAGACGGGGATTTTGGTGGCGGCCCTCAACTCGGCATGGGAAGACAGATCATCTGTCGCAAAAGGCTGTTCAATAAAGAGGCAGTTCATCTCCTCCAGTAGACGCACTGTGGGAAGGGCTTTTGCCAAACTCTCCCACCCTTGGTTGACATCCACTGAAAAAGATTTGTCATTCATTTTCCGAAAGGAACTTAGCAGAGCCAAATCGTCGGCCGAACCGAGTTTAAGCTTTAAGGTGTTAAACGGTTTGGCTTCTTCGAGTTTTTCCCGCATCTCCTCCTTTTCGGAAATGCCGATGGTATAAGAGGTCTCAATCGGTCGATCGGTGATGCCGAAGAAAGTACCGACGGATTGGCTTTTCATCCGGGCCGCCATGGAGACCAGCGCCATCTCGATTCCCGCCTTAGCGGCGAGGTTGTCTGCTTTGAATGCGTCCAAATATCGTTTTGATTCCCCGAGATTGTCGGGATTGAGCTTAGCAGGATCGATTGCTTTGGCGAAAGCCAAAACCGACTGTACACTCTCGCCCAGATAAGGAGGCAGGGATGCTTCGCCCACCGCCGTGTAGCCATTTGTCGAAAGGTGAATGTAAACCACATCGGTATGGGTGCGGCTTCCGATAGCCAGTCGAAACGGACGTTTAAGTTCTAATCGATACGGTTCGCCATGGATCTTCATTTCACTCGCAAAACGGTGAAATCGCCCGCAAAGGGATCAAGGTGGTCAATCAATAGTGGTACAAGGTTTTCGCCGAACTCTTCGTACAAAACGGCAAAGTTGAGGTTGCGCTCTTGGAGACCCTCACGCGGAAATAGCGCGTCGCGAATTTTATGCAACCGCCCGATCAGGATGTCGTGCTTTTTCTTTTCCGCCCGCAGCATTTTCTTCTCGAGGTTCTTTACAATACGCTCTGAGCGCACGTAGCCACTTCTTACCGATTTTTCTAAGAGCTTGTCTACTTTTCTAAGTTTAGCCTCCATTTCCAGAAAGAGCGCTTCCAGCTTTTCATGCGCGTCTTTGAGGTTGAGTTCTTCCTCACTGGTTTCTTTTACCAACTCCTGCTCGAGCTCAAAGGCGGAGTTTCTGAATAATTCCTCCACCGTCACGCCGAGTTTATCCATCAGATGAGAG
>DATFKV010000276.1:0-3547 GCA_035268465.1 Cryomorphaceae bacterium
CCCGAGCGCGAAGAAGAAGAAAACGTCTCTAAACTTCTCAAAAACCTGGATCTTCAACCCACCGATGTAGTTGCTGATATCGGGGCGGGATCGGGATACCACGTTTTCAGAATGGCTCCCAAGCTCAGTGAAGGAAAAGTCTATGCGGTAGACATTCAGCAGGAGATGCTCGATGTGATGCAATCGAAAATGGAGGAAGATAGAGCGGAAAATGTAGTGCTCATAAAGGGCGAGGAAAAAACCACGAACCTCCCTCCCAACTCCGTCGATAAAATTTTGATGGTCGATGTATACCACGAGTTTTCATTTCCGCGTGAGATGATCGAGTCGATGAAAAGGGCTTTGAAACCGGGTGGCGCGATTTACCTCATCGAATACCGCAGAGAGGATGATTGGGTTCCGATCAAAACCGTTCATAAAATGACCGAAGAGCAAGCGGTGAAAGAATTTGAAGCTTCCGGCTTTTACCTCGACAAAAACATGGGAAATCTACCTTGGCAGCATTGCATGATTTTTCGAATCAAGTAGCTTTGACCCCATGGAATGGATCCCGATAAATAAGCAACTGCCTGAAGATGGTCAACGCGTTCTTGCTTTTCTTCCAAAAAACATAGTCTACCTGCCCGGCAAAACGGGTGCGTCTAAATTACTGCCCGTCATCTTTTTGCAATTCGCCAAGGATTTTTTCGGACCACTCAATCCGAAGCGCGAAAAATTTGGCCCTCACTTTTGGCTTGGCGAGGGCCAGAGTAACCAGTATTTTGATGCGGTGACCCATTGGATGCCTGCACCTGAAGGGCCAAACGGTGAGGTAGAGAAATTAATTGATTAGATCGAGCGGGGCATAAAAAAACGGAGCTTGTGGCTCCGTTTCAGTTCTTTTTTCAATAAATAACCAAAAGGTGGTTGACTAGTCGTACTTGCTTTTGGAGTTTTTCTTGGCTTTTTTCTCAGCGCGCTTTTCCATCATCGATTTGACGGGAGCTTTCTTTGCGCTATTCTTTTGGATGTTTTTTTCTTTTGCCATCTCAGTAATCGTTAGAGATTATAGTATTCAATAGGTTGAAATACCTATATAAAGGTATGCAAAAGACCGGTTCAATAATCCATCTATCGAAAAATAATTAGGCGAATAAAAACGGCCGAAAAAAGTATGGCAACCATTAATTTTAGTGAGGCAGCCGCTTTAAGAGCGCTCCATAAGCATATGTACCAAGAGCGGCGGCAGCAATCACAACTATGAAGACCATGTAGCCAAAGCCGAAGTTGACAAACATGGGCCCCGGGCAAGCTCCGGTAAGCGCCCAACCCATTCCGAAAATGGTTCCACCAATGATGTAACGTCTCCATGTTTTTGCTTTATCCTTGAAAACGATGGGTCTACCCGCCATATCTTTCAGGCTCTTCTTTTTAATAATCATATGGGCGATAGCTCCGATGACCACGGCAGTCCCGATAATTCCGTACATATGGAATGCTTGAAATCGAAACATCTCCTGAATTCGGTACCAAGAAATGGCTTCAGATTTTGTCATAACGATTCCAAAAAGAATTCCTGCCAGTATGTATTTGATTGCTTTCATATTTAAAATGTAAAGTTCGTTACGATGTTGTAGTGATTGTAATTTGATTGATAATAAACGATCTCAGAAGGCACGTCTTCTCGTGCTTCTTTATGAACGTATAGAAAACGGATGTCTAGCCCTTCAAACCAATTGTGGAAATGATAGCACAACTCCAGATTGAGTTGATCGTAGTCAGATATGCCGTATTTATTGTATTCGAAGTTGTCCCATCCCGGGCCGTCAAACCGGGTGTAATCCACTTGCGCAGAAAGGCGATCGCTAAAATCTTTTTTCAAGCGCAAATTGTAGAGTTCGCCGTTGCCGGTTCCTTCAATACGCCCCCGAGAAACCGTGGCGAAAAAATTTTCTCTACCCCACTCTCTCGGAAAAAGAAAGCGTCCTTGGTCATTTAAAGTCAAAGCATTGAAACTTAAATCGAAACCCTTGTATTTTGCACCGATCTGCCCCCCTAACGCTTTCGAATGATCTCCTGAACTGACGTAGGAAATGGTTTCTTCCGCATTACCTCCGTTGCCGGTCTTATCCTGAATCATCGCTTCAAGTCCTCCATAGACCGACACTTTTTCGCTGAGTTTGACCTGCTCCTCCACTTTTCCGTAGAAAGTGCTGACAAGGTTGTGTGCATGGTAGTACCAACCTGAAACTTTTAAGTTTGAATTGAATTTGTGTTCAACTCCTAAGATAGCCAATCCACTGCTCGAAATGTGCTCGTGGTATTTTGCAGTATCTCCGGCTGTAGTAAATCCTTGAGAATATACCCCCACAGATTCCTCCAAACTATACCATTCAACCGTACTTCTCGGCGAGACGTGGGTGATCCACATGGCATTGATCTCAGTATTTTCGAATTCATTAAACTCAAAAGTCAGCCCTTGAAAAGCATAGGGTTTCATCCGACCATCCGTCAGGTTGACCAGTGGCGTTTCAATAACCTGTCGGCCGTAGGAAACTACTGACTTACCAAAGTGATAGGCGATAAAAAGCTCCTCCAAACGATCCAAGTCATGCTTATTGGATGGATTCTGCACATCAAATAGCTGAAGTTCAAAAGCAGGATATCTCCCTGCTATGGGATCTTTCACATCCAAGTCGGTGCTGAATAAATCAAACGAAAAGATACCTCCGATTCCCAGCTCGAAGCCCTTAAACCTGGCCGTTCGAAAATCAATTCGCATACCGATCGCATCGGCAAATTGGGTTTCAAAAGGCCCCGTATGATCGGTCAGCATGAAATAATTGCGCACATGTCCTCCCCAGTGGCCGTGGGTGAAAAACTCCCTGAAACTGTGAATTTGCTCTCGCACTCGCGAGCTATCCACTCTGGAGGGATGGTCCTGATGGTGTTGTGCCATCAAAGGAACCGAAGAAATCAGGATTAATATGGACAAAATGAGCCGTTTCATTATCCCAAGATCAAGGGCAACAAAACAAAGGTGGAAAACAAGCCACCGATGAAGAAGCCGATCACAGCCACTAGCGATGGGAGTTGAAGATTAGAAAGTCCGCTAATCGCGTGACCCGAGGTGCAGCCACCCGCGTAGCGAGAACCAAAACCTACGAGAAACCCGCCTAGAACCAAGAGTATCCAACCCGAAGGATCGGCAAGCGAACTCCAGGAAAAAATTTCCGTAGGCTGCATGCCGTCAGGTGCCGCTATTCCGAGTTCGGCCAAATCGGCAATGGTCGCTTCTGAAATGTGAACGCCTTCATCGGCCTTGAGCCAAGTAGAAGCAATAAAACCACCCGCGACGGAGCCGATCAAAAAAAGCAAATTCCAGCGCTGGGATTTCCAATCGAACTTAAAAAATTCGCATTGCTTTCCGCCTCCCGTCATGGCGCAGATGGTTCGGAAGTTTGAGCTAAACCCAAATGACTTTCCGAAATACAGTAAAATGATCATCACCAGCGCAATCACCGCTCCCGAAGTATACCACGGCCAAGGCTCACTCAGCATTTCAATC
>DATFKV010000277.1:0-2710 GCA_035268465.1 Cryomorphaceae bacterium
TATCGCTTTTCATACCTACGATGACATGCGCCACTTTTTAAGCTCGGTGCACCGTTTGGTGGGGTATCCGTATCACGGAAGTGAAATACAGTTGAACGATAGGGTAGTGGTGGCAGACTCGTTGCCCATGGGCATTGATTATGACAAATATGCAGAAAACGCCAATCACCCCGAAGCAATCGAAAGAGCAGAACGCTATAAAAAAGCCTTAGGGGGTGAGCGACTGATCTTGTCAATGGATCGGCTGGATTACTCCAAAGGGATACCGGGTAGGCTAAAAGCTTTTGATGCATTTCTGGAAACTTACCCCGAGTACAAAGAGAAGGCTTCCCTTTTGTTGATCGTGGTTCCTTCAAGAGATAAGGTCCCAAATTATCAAATGTTAAAAGAGCAGGTAGATGAATTGGTAGGAAAAATTAATAGCAAATACGGAAGAATGAGTTGGCAACCCATTCACTATTATTACCGAAGTTATCCTTTCATAGCGCTGGGCTCATTTTATCGAATGTGCGATGTGGCGATGATCACCCCCTTGCGCGATGGAATGAACTTGGTTTGCAAAGAATACGTGGCCTCCCGAGAGAACAAAGACGGTGTTTTAATTTTGAGTGAAATGGCCGGCGCTTCGAAAGAATTGTCAGATGCCATTTTGGTAAACCCCACCGATAAAATGGAGATGGTGGAAGCGCTGAAGCAAGCGCTCGAAATGCCTCTTGAAGAACAATACAGGCGCATGGAACTCATGCAAAAGACCGTGAAAAAGTACAACATCTTCAATTGGGTCAACTTGTTCTTCAACAATCTCTCGAACGTGAAGAACAATCAAAAGGCCATGGCGGTGTTAAAACTTGTGGGTGACAAAGAGACGGAAATGCTAACCGCCTATGAAAAGGCACAAAACCGCCTGATACTGCTCGATTATGATGGCACTTTGGTGGAATTTAATAAAGATCCCATGGCTTGTGAACCCGGAGAAGAATTGCGAACCATACTGAGAAAACTGGGAGAATCTGATCAAAATACGGTGGTTGTGATAAGTGGCCGAAAAGGGGAAAGTTTAGAAGAATGGCTCGGAGGCTTACCACTCTCTCTGGTAGCCGAACACGGAATGTGGAGCAAGGATGAAGGAGGTACTTGGGAGCGAAATGGCGGAGATTCTAATACCGCTTGGAAAGATGAAGTGCTGGATATTATGAATTTTTATGTGGATCGAACGCCGGGGTCTTTTGTAGAGGAAAAAAGTCACTCACTGGCTTGGCATTACCGCAAGGTAGAGAAAGGCTTGGGGGAGGTCAGAAAAAGCGAGTTGACAAGCCACCTGAAGCACATGATGAATGAACGGGGATTCCACGTGCTGGATGGTGATCATGTGGTAGAACTAAAGCCCGACTACACCAATAAGGGAAGAGTCGCGAAACAATTCTTTGAAAAATTAGAGCCTGACTTTACCATTTGTCTGGGAGATGACACTACCGACGAGTACATGTTTGAAGCATTACCGGAAGATTCCTTTACCATCAAAGTTGGAACAGGTTCCAGTCATGCTCGATTTGGACTGGAGTCGGTAAAAGAGGTCAAAGCTCTATTGGACAAACTCGTTCGGTTAGGCTAAAAAACCGGGCTTGTCCAATCGATTATTAATTCTTGCAGCGGCGTTAATCAAACCTACGTGGCTGTATGCCTGAGGGAAATTTCCCCACATAGATCCGTCCTTCGGGTCAACATCCTCGCTGAGCAAACCCAAAGAATTGGAGTAGGTGATAAGTTCTTCAAAAGCTTTTCGTGCATCATCCACTCGGCCTACACAAGCCAAAGCCTCGGCATACCAAAATCCGCAAATGAGAAAGGTGGAGTGCGACTCGCCAAAATCGTCTTCCACTCTGTATCTGTAAAACAAGCCGTCATTTACTTTTAATTCCTTCTCCAACGCCTTCAAATGGGTTTTTGCGAGATCTGAATTGTGAGGGATGTATCCCAAAATGATCAACTGCAACGTGCTGGCATCCATGTAGCCGTATTCCTGAGCAGCCCCGTAAGCTTTTTTCTCTTCGATGTAAGTTGACTCGATGTGGTTTAGAGCTCTTTCAGCCAAACTTTCGGCTTTCTTCTCCAGAGCTCGGTTGCCCAATTTTCTGGCCATCAATGCGGCTGCCTTGCAACCTGCCCACTGAAATAAATTGGAGTAAGCATGGCGTTGAGATCTGTTTCGGAACTCCCAAATTCCCGCATCTGTTTCATCAATGGTTCTCTCAATTTTTTCCACAAGTGTATCCACCAAATCCAATGACTGTGCATCCTGAAGACCTCCGAATCTTTTATCGACGTAAAGTGGCAGAACAGCCATAAGGATTTGACCGTAGACATCATTTTGAACATGCGTGTAGGCATCATTTCCCGATCGCACGGGAAGATTTCCGAGGTAACCGGGCAGATCGTGTTCTATTTCCACCAGTTTAGATTCTCCGGTAATACCGAAGAGAGGTTGGATCCTTGTTCCATTGGGATGTGGAAGATTGGAAATAAAAGAAAAGTATTTCTCCATTTCCTCAAAGTGACCTACGCTGTTGAAAGCATGCAATGTGTAATAGGCATCTCGCATCCAGCAATAGCGGTAGTCCCAATTTCGCGTACTGCCGGGAGATTCGGGGAGTGAAGTTGTAGGGGAAGCTATAATGGCCCCGGTGTCCTCATACTGGCATATCTTCAATGT
>DATFKV010000278.1:0-3863 GCA_035268465.1 Cryomorphaceae bacterium
CTATTTCCATCACAAGAACTATGATGAGAAGAAACCGCTGGTATATGAAAGGCAGACAAGTTTTGGCAGTTCAGCGTTTATAGCAACAATCACCGGAAATGAAGATTTGGCGTATGTTAAATTCTTCACGGGTATCAGACACGACTTGGTTGAGCTAAACTTGGTGAATACTTTTGGTTTGGCTGAATACTTCAACAAGTCGAGCTACACTTTGCTTCTCAATTCGAAAGATCTTGATCCCGAAAGGTTCTATACTTTTTTACCGTGCAAGCATTTGTCTGAGATGACGACCATAGGAGATATGGCCTTGGACTTTATGGATTACAAGGGTTTCGATTTTTTAAATCATTACAAGCACTTATCAAATTTGGATCGACTTTTCAATGACCTGCCTTCGAAGTTGTCCAAATGGACGAATCACAACTACCTAACTGTTTTCAGGGCCATGGCTATCGCCAAGCTCAAAAATCGAAGTGATTACGACAGACTCTTTCAAATGCACCGCGTCTATTTGGAAAGTCGAGGCCTCACAGGGCCTATCATTGAGAAATTTGATACTACTTTTGCCCACCTGAAGAAACTATCCTTGAATTGATGTCAAAAGATTCCGATCCAAAACAAGAATTCGTCAACCCAATCGATTCCGACAAAATCACGGAAAGCCCCGGATTGATTCCCTACCCTCACCATGTGGGTAGTCCGGCTTTTGCACCCACCGAAAAAGGAGTGATCAAGAGCCGTTCGATGAAGGCCATGGAGGAGCAGAGCAATATGCAGCTTCAACAAATCCAGGAGCAAATAGCCTTACTGGCCAAACAGGCGGAAAAACTAAAAAACCGAGTAGAAGTATCAAAGGCGGTCTATCTGGCAGATATGAACTTTGATCCAATTGTGGGATCCGAATACCATCTCTATGCCAGAGAAGAAGATGCCTTCGTACTCTCAATGATATCGCCTGATGAATGGGGCCGAAAGCCTGCTTTCAAACATTTTGTGGCTTCCGTTAGGCTGCTGGCGGATAGAACCTGGGAGGTGACGCGCGACCAACTTTAAAAGTCTTTCTTTTTTAGAATTAAGAAGATGAGGGCAGTAAAAACCAAGCCCCACATACCCCCGCGCAATAGATCCATCCAAGCTACATAATCCTGAGTTTGAAGTAGAATGTACTTTGAAAACGGTACTCGAACGATGGAAGAAATAGAATCAAGGGGTAGCACGATGCCAAGCTCAGGAACTTGCCATTTCAAAAGCGCAGATAGGATAGGCTCTAAAATTAACGCGTACAACAATAAAAGTACGATGGTAATGCCCGACCTGCGAATGACGAGCACCAACAAAATAGAAAACAAGAAGAAACAAAAAAGTTGAAATGCATGGCCCGGCAAGAAGATCAGGCTATTGGGAAATGCTGACAGACCGGACTCTGAATTGATCAAACCCAAGAGAAGTCCGAGCAGAAAGAGGAAAGAAGCAGATACGAAAGATAAAAAAGCGGCAAAACTCAATTTAGACAAAAAGAACTCTGTCCTGGAAAGTCCGTCTATGATATTCTGTCGGTGTGTTTTATAAGTAAACTCGTTACTCACGGAGATGATCAAGAGAAAAGCCGGAAATACGGAAAAATAGGATGCAAGGTATGCCAAATTGTGATAGATGTCTTCCCAATCATAAATTGGAAAAATAGATGGATTGATTCCTCGGTAGTCTACTCCTTGAGCAGTCAGGTAGTCTAGAAAAGCTCCTGCACCAATTGCAACTGCAGAGATAGCCACAAAGTACAATCCGAGTAGAATCCACAGGGCTCTGTTGGACTTGAGCTTCAGATACTCAATCTTTACGAGTCTAAGCATGGTCTTCGGCCTTTAGAATTTGCAAAAATCTTTGTTCCAGCGATGTAGCTTGAGGAATGAGCCGGTTTAATACAACCCCTCTGCCCATCAGGTATTCATTGAGATCTGCTGCACTTTTGTCCTTATCGAGGGTGACAATAAAAACTCCTCCCTCTTTTCTTTGGGATAAGATGAAGCTGCTATCGGTTAGAGCTGCCGTGAGCGAAGATTCGTCCTCTGCCCATATTTCGTACCTGGCCTTTTCATGGTCGAGTTCATTCACTTTGCCTTGGTATACTTTTTTTCCCAATCGAAGAACTGCAAAATCAGTGCAAATACGTTGCACTTCCGACAGCATGTGGCTGGCAGTGATAATGGTTCGGCCTTCGTTGGCCAAGTCAATGATTAAATTTCGAATCTCTGCGATGCCTTGCGGATCGAGCCCATTGGTAGGCTCATCCAAAATCATCACCTCAGGGTCGGACAGGAGAGCTGAGCCAATGGCCAAGCGCTGTTTCATCCCTAGCGAGTAAGATCTGAACGGGTCATCCTTTCGGGAAAGCAAACCCACCCGGTCGAGTACTTCATCGATTCGATGCTTGGGAGCATCTTTTATGGTAGCCGCAACTTTCAAATTCTCCGAAGCGGAGAGGTAGTGATAAAAACAAGGCGCCTCGAGAATGGCACCGATCTTTTTGCGAACCTGATGACCTTTTTCTCCTTCAAACCAAGAAAAAGAGCCCGATGAGGGATTAATCACTCCGAGTATCATACCCAGTGTCGTTGTTTTGCCACTCCCATTCGGACCCAAAATTCCAAAAACGGATCCTTTTGGAACATCCAGCTCCAAATGATCCACGGCGGTCAGGCGGCCAAACTTTTTCGTAAGACCTGAAATAGTCAATACTGATGTCAAATCTCGATTTTTATGGTTTCGGTATGAGTAGAATCGGCAGTTGGAACTTCATCTTCGTTGGCGTTATCAGAGGACTCTGCATCTTCTACTTTCTTTTCTTCCCCTTTAGTCATATCCAATAGGGACATCACATTTGCAGAATTCAAATCAGACAAACCTTTCAGCGTTTCCATGGAAATTTCGCCTTTCATTTCTACCAGCATCGTTGCCACGTCAGTACCACCTACCAACACTACATAGCGATCAACGGACCTGTCCCTCACGTAGGCGATGGTATTCATGTCCCCCGAGCGAAACTCGGCCAAGAGCTCGAATCCTTCGGTCTCTAAACCCTCTCTCAAGTCGGATTTATCTCTATTCAATATATCCACGGAATCTGACTGCGTGTAGAACAGTCTTCCCTCTTCTACTCCTTCCAAAATTCCTCCTGATCCTTGGCTGATGAATTTGTCGAGCATCCTTACAGTAGAAGGATAAAAATAAAGCTCCATGAGTTCCTCTTCAATTTCCGGACGTTCGATGTAATCGTCAAGCGTCTCACTGGGTGGGTTAACTGACGCACAACCTGCCGTCAGACCCAAGATCAAAAGAATTGCGAAATTAATTGGTCTTTTTATCCTCATCTAGATTCTCAAGGTAGTCCATACCACCAATATTCATGTTCTTTGAAATTTTGGAAATTTTTTCCAAATCGATAATCCCGGAAATGCTCATTAAAAACAAATGGCCTTTGCCTCCGACTATCATGAAAAGCTCGGCGATTTGGCCGGCCTCTTCACGCACGAAGAAACGAACTTTCTCTTCTTTATCGTCCACACTCATGAGTATTTCATACTCTTTTCCTACTTCTTTGATGGCCTTTTGATAGTCTACCATCGATTCAGAATCATCGTTGGAGATGATCCGGATGCCCGTGAGGTCTTTCATGGCATTAAGCACTTCCTTATTGTCAGGGTCATCCGTCTCGATATCCGAAAAGAGGCCAAACATCTTACTACTTATCGTAATCGACGTAAAGTCCGGGTTATCGGCGTACTTTGAGAAGTATCGATCGATGGCATCTTGGGCCATCACCGAAAAGGTCATTGCCAAGGCGGCGATGGACAGGAATATCTTTT
>DATFKV010000279.1:0-2263 GCA_035268465.1 Cryomorphaceae bacterium
TTTGAGTTATTTGGCGGGTATGTTGGCTTACTTTTTAGGTGTGAGGTTGGTGGCGCTCGAAAAATTGAGACACTATATACACGTAAAGTTCGAAAAGCAATTTGCCATGCTTCGTTCGTGGGGAGGGCTGATTATTGTGATAGCGGCCTTGCTTCCGTTGCCTTTTAGTACCATGTGTTTGGGTGCAGGGATGCTCAAGTTTTCTTTCCGAACATTGGCCATCTTAGGCATGTTCAGAATCGCCAGATTCTTTGCATACGCAGCGGTTCTGTACCAAGTGGTTTAAGATTCTTTTTTATTTCCCGGATTTTGGACATCCTCCTGATTTTTTCTTTTCTCGGGAGCAATTTTCTTTTTCCCATCCTCATCTACATAGCTATCTTCTTCATGAGCAGTGATGCCCGCATTCTTCTTTTCAGAAATCTTGGTGTCATCATAACCCGGTTGTGCTCCTGTATTTTGTGAGCTTCCCGTTCCCATGGCGGGGTCGTAGACGTTTTGATTTTTTCTCTCCTGACTCGATTCGTCTCCCCTTTCTCGCGATTCATCTCCCAAGTCACCGTCCATCGGTGCAAAGGTGCTCATGTCATTCAGCCGCTTCGCTTCCTTTTTTTCGATCTCAATGCGGTCTTTTCCATGAGACGCATCTAAGGGTTCTCTTCTGTTCTTATCCTCTTGATTTTCTTTGTTGTCGGTATTCTTGCTGTCTTTGGTGCTCATGTTACGGTGTTTTTCTTTTACTATTTGGAACAATTATGCCAAGTATAATTGTCTCTATTGTCAAGGTTAAGCGATCTGATCGACGGGATTGAATTCCTCACCGTGTAGAGATTTTGCCGAGCGTTTATGGCGATTTACCACGTTTTACCGGTGCTCTATAGGCAGAGGATGGAAGGATCTGATTACATTTCACCTGATCAAGAGCTTATTGTCATTTCAACACTTATATTTGCCCCGGAAAAAAATACAATCGAACAAATGTCTCAATCAAAGCCAAAAGTTGCCTACTTCTGCATGGAGTATGGTCTCGACGATAAATTGAAAACTTACGCAGGTGGTCTCGGAATACTCGCCGGAGATTATATGAAAGGTGCCAAAGACCACGATTTTCCAATTGTAGGTTTAGGACTCAAATGGAAGCAAGGTTATACCGATCAATACATCGATAAAGACGGTCAACCCTACGATAGTTATAAGAATCAAAATTATGATTTCCTAGAAGATACAGGAGTTCAGGTTTCGGTTAACATCCGTCAGCGAGAAGTACATGTGAAGGTTTGGAAATGCACGACTTTTGGAAATGCACCGCTTTATCTTTTGGATACGGACATTCCCGAAAATGAAGACGCTTGGATTACCGGTCAGCTATACGGCTGGTTTGGCGAAGAGCGCATCGCACAAGAGATGGTTCTCGGCGTTGGCGGAGTAAGAGCATTGCGGGCCTTAGGTTTGGAGGTGGATATTTACCATTTTAATGAAGGCCATGCTCTGTTTGCCGGATTTGAACTCATTCGCGAAAAGCGAGAGGCAGGAGCTACTTTTGAAGATGCAAGAGACGCGAGCCGCGAAGAAATCGTTTTCACCACTCACACTCCCGTGGTTCAAGGAAATGAATCGCACACCATCGATCGATTGATGTACATGGGTGCGAATATGGGAATGACCGTTGAGCAAATGGTTGCCTTAGGTGGTGCCCCATTCAATATGACAGTGGGTGCGCTTAGATTGTCGAAAAAATCAAATGCCGTTGCACAGCTACACGGCGAAACCGCACAGAAAATGTGGGCACACGTAGATGGAGCCTCAGAAATTGTTCCCATTACCAATGCCATACATAAGCCTACCTGGGTAGATACCGCTATGACCGATGCTGCTCAAGGCAAGGGCGATATCTGGGAAAGCCACATGGAAAACAAACGAGCCCTCATCGACTTCGTAAAAGAAAGAACGGGAGCTGAGCTAAAGGAAGATGTTCTTACACTCGGTTTTTCAAGAAGGGCCGTAGCCTACAAAAGAGCCAACCTTCTTTTCCGCGATCCTGAAGTGATTGATCCGCTATTGAAGGAAGGAAAGCTTCAGATCGTTTATTCCGGTAAGGCTCACCCATTGGATGATGGCGGCAAGCAACTGATCGCCGAGATCGTTGGCTTTTCCAAGAAATACCCGCACGCTGTGGTCTATATCCCAAATTACGATATGGCTACCGGAGCTGCACTTACCAGAGGGTCTGATGTGTGGTTGAATAATCCACGCCGTCCAAAAG
>DATFKV010000280.1:0-8438 GCA_035268465.1 Cryomorphaceae bacterium
GATCGCTTTGAAAGACGAGAATCCATTTCTCATCATGGATGAGCCTGCCGATACTTCTTTGTTTAAAGTCTTCATAGCAGAGCCTGACGAAAATTTGGAGCGGGTCTACTTCACCAATAACATTGGAGAGGAGATTATGCAATTCATTCCTGCCGAGAATGAACAAAATCGTGCAAAGATTTTTTACCGACCGAATCTACCAAAGAACGGAGAGTACAAATTGCTCGTCCAAGCAAGTGATAAGTCTGGAAATTCTTCCGGAAATGCCGATTTTGAAATAGAGTTTGAAGTGGTAAAGGAGTCTACGATCACCGAAGTACTCAATTATCCCAATCCGTTCTCGACCAGTACCCAGTTTATATTTACCCTTACGGGTGATCAGATCCCCGATGAATTCAAAATTCAGATCATGACCATCTCCGGACGTGTAGTGAGGGAAATTATGCAGAGCGAGTTTGGCCCGATTCGAATCGGGCGAAACCGGTCGGTGTACCGCTGGGATGCCCGTGACGAATTTGGCGATCGCCTCGCAAACGGGGTTTATCTCTACCGCGTCATTGCCAAAGTTAATGGCGAAGACATCATGCTTCGTGACGGCGGCGCTTCGCAGTATTTCGAGCAAGGGTTCGGGAAGATGGTTCTCTTCCGATAGCATTTAGTTTACTGAGGGTCATATTCGATTTTTAATTTTCTCAGGTGATACGTATTTATATCATAAAAATCACGTATCATGAGCACTAAGCTGACACTTTCCTTTGACAAAAAAGTAATTGAAAAGGCAAAGGAATATGCGAGAAGCAATGGAAGAAGCTTGTCGAATATCATAGAGGAGTATCTTAAGTCCCTTGTTTAGCATGACACTAATGATGATGATTTTAAAATCAGTCCCGCGGTGAAGGCGCTTTGGGGCTCGGTGAAGGTGCCTGAAAGTCTGAAAGGGAATGATTACAAGGATATGATTGGTCACGAGCTTGAAAAAAAATACTTCAAATGAGAGAAGTATTTTTAGATAGTGATGTGCTCATTGATTTTTTGGTTGGCCGTAAGCCTTTTTCAATCGATGCAATGAAACTCATTGAATATGGTCATAAACGAGACTTGAAAATTTCGGTTTCGACTTTATCAATGAGCCATATTCACTACCTCATAGGTCGATTTGAAGGAAAAAAGAGCGCCGGGATGAAAATCAAAGAGATTCTTAAAATCGTGGAGGTCCTTTCGGTGCATCGGAGTACAATTGAGAGCGCAGCATATTCAGATTTTCATGATTTTGAAGATGCAATTCAAAACTACATTGCTGAAGAAAACAGTATTACGAATTTAATCACACGGAATGTGAAGGACTATTCTTCAAGCAATTTATCGATTCAAACACCCCGAGAGTTTATACGGGATTTTGAGAATAGGAAGTCATCTTAACTTTAGTTTTTCATTTGACCTTTAGCATGTAGAACTCAATGTATTTCAATTGGTTCGATGAGCTTTTGATTTTTCAACCGGATGTAAGGTCGATTTCATTCTGAATATTTGATCAGTCCGTTTTTTTCAAAGCAGGTAGTTCTTTACCTCGATAGACTTTATCAATAAGTTCTTTGCCCCAATCCATCCGAATCCGCCCCACCCAACGCCAAACTTTCCTACTTTTGCCAAACGAAAAAAACACCATCCATGGATCAATACGATGTGGTAATAATTGGCTCGGGCCCCGGAGGATATGTTTGCGCCATTCGCTGCGCCCAACTGGGCATGAAGACCGCAATTATCGAAAAATATTCTACCCTTGGCGGGACTTGCCTCAATGTGGGCTGTATTCCTTCCAAGGCTCTTTTGGACTCGTCTGAACATTACTTTAAAGCAGCGCATGAGTTTGAGGAGCACGGTATCGACTTGAAAGATTTGAAAGTCAACTTGCCTCAAATGATCAAGCGCAAAGCCGAAGTGGTCGATCAAACCACCAAAGGAATTGACTTCCTCATGAAGAAGAACGATATCACCGTGCTGCACGGGATGGGTTCGTTTGTAGACAAGGAGACGGTGAAAATCAAGTCAGACGATGGTGAGAAAGAAATCAAAGGGAAGAATATTGTCATCGCCACGGGTTCAAAACCAAACTTCTTCCCGGGAATGGAGCCCGATAAAGATCGAATCATCACGAGCACCGAAGCATTGGAGCTAAAAGAAGTCCCCAAGAAAATGGTTGTCGTGGGCGGTGGAGTCATCGGTCTGGAATTGGGATCGGTTTACGCCAGATTGGGTTCTGAAGTGACGGTCGTAGAATTTACCGACAGCATCATTCCTACCATGGACCGTACATTAGGAAAGGAGTTGATGAAAGTCTTGAAAAAAGAAGGCATGAAGTTCAACTTCAACCACAAGGTTCAGAAAGTGGAAAATACCGGAAAGGGTGTAAAAGTGACGGCTCTTGACAAGAAAGACGAGGATGTGACTTTCGAAGCGGACTACTGCTTGGTATCCGTTGGCCGAAAGGCATACACTGAAGGTTTAGGTTTGGAGCATGCAGGTCTCAGCACCGATGAGCGAGGAAGAGTCGATGTAGACGATCACCTCAAAACAAAAGTCGAAAATATTTACGCCATCGGCGATGTGGTTCGCGGAGCTATGCTCGCTCACAAAGCCGAAGAGGAAGGGGTGTTAGTTGCTGAAGTGATGGCAGGCCAAAAGCCGCACATCAATTACAAACTCATCCCGAATGTGGTCTATACTTGGCCCGAAGTGGCAGGAGTGGGGCACACCGAAGAAGAGTTGAAAGCCGAAGGAAAAGAATACAAGACGGGCTCCTTTCCCATGCGGGCTTTGGGAAGAGCCAGAGCGAGCGGTGACACTTATGGATTGGTAAAAATACTCGCCGATAAAGAGACCGACGAGATTTTAGGCGTTCACATGATCGGACCGCGAGTGGCTGATTTGATATCTGAAGGAGTTGTGGCGATGGAATACCGCGCCAGTGCCGAGGATATCGCCCGAATGAGTCACGCCCACCCCACTTATTCTGAAGCGGTGAAAGAGGCAGCACTTGCCGCCACCGAAGACCGGGCAATGCACATCTAATGGAAACATGAGTCACTGATTCTTGTTAAGGTTCATATGAAAAAGAAAGTAGGCGTTTTGTTGATCAACCTCGGGACTCCCGATAGTCCCAAGGTAAGTGATGTAAGAAGGTACCTCACGGAGTTTTTGAATGATCCGCGGGTTATTGATATTCCTGCTGCGGCGCGAGCCATACTGGTAAACGGCATTATCGTTCCGTTTCGAGCACCCAAGTCGGCGAAAATCTATAAGGAGCTTTTCGATCTGAACGGAGGTAAATCGCCTTTGCTTGAGTATGGCTACAAAGTAAGAGACGTGCTGCGTGAAAAACTCGCAGGCCATGCCGATATTGAGTTGGCGATGCGCTACGGAAAACCAAGTTTGGAAGAGGTAACCGCAAAAATGGACAAAGCGGGTTACGATAGAATCATCGTTTTTCCGCTCTTCCCTCAATATGCTTCGGCTTCTTCGGGATCTGCCATTGAAAAAGCGATGAAGCTCATTCGCAAGTGGTACGTTATTCCTGAAATTGAAATTATTTCTCAGTTTTACGACCATCCCGGATACATCAATACCGTGGTGGAACAAGCGAAGAAATACGATCTTAAAGAGTACGACCATATCCTGTTTTCATACCACGGTTTGCCGGTAAGGCAAGTCGACAAGGTTTACGAAGATCGCGAATGTTCCAACCACAGCTGCGAAACCGAGATCAATGATGAAAACCGTTTTTGCTACAAAGCGACTTGCTACGCTACTACTCGCCTTATTGCCGAAAAAATGGGCATTACCGAAAAGGATTATACCGTTTGTTTTCAATCCAGACTGGACAAGAAGTGGCTTGAGCCATTTTCTGATAAGGTGGTTGAGGAATGGGGAAAGAAAGGTGCCAAGAAGTTATTGGCATTCTCTCCTGCTTTTGTAGCCGACTGCTTGGAAACGACCATTGAAATTGGAGACGAATACCAAGAGATATTTGAAGAGTACGGTGGAGAGAAAGTGCAGTTGGTAGAGAGTTTGAACGACCACCCGATGTGGATAGAGACCATGGAATCCATGATTAAAGAACGACTCTGATTGGCGTATCGCTGGAATAAAGAAATCTTGACTCGGGGTGAGAGCGATCTCACTTTGAGAAAAATTATTGCTATTTCCTCCCATTTCAGTCATTTTGCCCTTTACCTCACTGAATCGTCCGATTTTACTTTTTTTTGCGGAGGCAAACGCACCATTTCGCTCTCGCAAACCGCAGGTGCTTTTGAAAAGCTCAAAGCATTTCAGAAGGAATCAACTCGCGAGGTATGTGGATTTTTAGGCTACGACCTGAAAAACGATTTAGAAAAGCTCGATTCCCAAAATCCCGATTGCCTCGACAGTCCTGAAGCTGCCTTTTTTGAAGCGGACTTAAAAGTGACTTTTGAAAATGACCGTCTGACTTGTAGTGCAGTTGATCTGCATTTGGGAGAAGAGTTTTTGGCTTTTTTCGGTAAAAGCGAACCTGTAGAAAACAGACAGATTGGAGCATTTCCTTTATCCGGCACCTCGGAAGAAGAGTATTTGAAAGCCGCTCGTTCCTTCAAAGACCACCTTCAGCGAGGCGATATTTACGAAGCGAATTATTGCATCCAATTTTCAGCGGACTGTTCCGACTTCAATCCCTACTCGGGTTTTTATGCGCTTTGGCAAAAAACGGAAGCTCCATTTTCGGTCTTCGCCAAGTTGGGAGATTTCTTCGTGCTGTCGGGATCGCCCGAGCGCTATTTGAAGAGGGAAGGAGCCAAGCTTATTTCTCAACCCATCAAAGGCACGGCAAAGCGTTCGAAGGACCCCATTTTGGATGAAAAATCAAAGGCTGATCTTCCGCTAGACCCGAAAGAACAGAGTGAAAATGTGATGATCGTAGACCTCGTCAGAAACGATCTGTCGAGAGTTGCTGCGCGAGGGTCGGTTCACGTATCGGAGCTTTTTGGCGTTTATTCTTTCAAAACCGTACACCACCTCATCAGCACCGTGGAGGCGGAGCTCAAGGATGGATTGGATTCGTGGGACGCCATCAGGGCTACTTTCCCCATGGGATCCATGACGGGAGCGCCAAAAATCAGCGCCATGAAATTGATCGATACCTACGAAAATTTCAAGCGCGGAGCTTATTCGGGAGCATTTGGTGTGATGCACCCCAACGGAGATTTTGATTTCAACGTTTTGATACGCACCTTGTTTTACGAAAGCAAGACCAAGAAGCTGGCCTTTGGCGTGGGGAGTGCCCTCACCATTCAGGCCGATCCCGTCATGGAATACAAAGAGTGCTTACTTAAAGCAGAAGCCCTGATGCAGAGCTTGCGGAAACCTGAGAATGAACTTAGAGGAGAATTTCAAAGCTAACCTTACTCGACTGGGCATTCCCGCAGGCGAGTCCGTTCTAATCGCAGTAAGCGGTGGAGTGGATTCTATGGTACTACTGAATCTTTGCAAAAAAACGGGCTTAAAGCCAATGGCGGCCCACGCCAATTTTAAACTCCGAGACGAGGAGAGCGAAGCCGATGAAGCTTTCGTGAATACGCGTTGTCGGGCATTGAACATTCCCGTTTTTACCAAAACGCTTTCGCTGAAAGGAGAGACAAGTGGTATCCAAGGACAAGCCAGGGAGTTGAGGTACCGCTGGTTTTCAGAATTAATGGAAGAGCACGAGATCCGATTTGTTTTTACGGCTCACCATCTGGACGATCGACTCGAAACTTTTTTCATCAATTTCTCACGAGGCACGGGTTTGCGAGGCCTCAAGTCCATTCCGGAACAAAACAGTCGCATATACCGCCCGCTTCTTCCATTTCGGAAGTTAGAGCTCATCCAATATGCCAAAGAAAATGAGATTGACTGGAGAGAAGACGCTTCAAATGAGAAAGATGTCTATCTGCGAAATCGAATTCGGCAGCAAGTGATCCCCGCGATGGAAGGATTGGACGAGCAGACGGTAAAACTTGCGGGGAGGTCCTTGGATTTTTTGGCGGAAGCCGATACCTACTTCAAAAGAGCTGCGAGAAAATTTGTCGCCAAAATGGAAAGCGACGGTTCCGTTTGTAAAATTTGTGATTCCGATTGGGATTCCCTTTTTGACCACCCTCCGCTGCACAAATACGTCTTTGAAGAATTGGGTTTTGAGCCCGGGCAATTGGAGCAACTGGAAAATCTCGGAACCAGTGAGTCGGGTAAAAAAGTAATTGGCAAAGAATATACCGTCTTTCGAGATCGAGAAGGGTATGTGCTTCAGTTGATTTCTGGAAATGTACCCAAATCGGTGCTTTTGGAAAACCCAATGGAAGGAAACATAGAGATCCCCATTTCTTTGGCATGGAAAAAGGAGAATACTCCAAAAGAGTTCCGGCCCAATCCAAAGGAGGCCTGGTTATCTGCAGAAAAGCTTCAGTTTCCACTCGAAGTGAGGTTGTGGCAAAGCGGAGACAGATTCATTCCCTTTGGTATGAAAGGGAGCAAAAAAGTAAGTGACTTTCTTATTGATCAAAAGGTTTCCGTGCCCGAAAAAGAACGAACCTTCGTGTTGGTTTCTCACGGGGAGATTTGTTGGGTGATCGATCACCGAATTGATGATCGATTCAAGTCGAACCTTTCTAAGGCGGCGGCCATTCATTTCAAAACCCGATGAGCGAAACCAAGAGAAAAAACGAAGCCTTTGGCTTGTATCTGCTTCTGGGCGGCCTTTTCATAACGGCGCTGGTTACCTGCAATCTCATCGCCAACAAGTTTGTAACGGTTGACCTCGGCTTTAAGGTTTTTACCATCTCGGCAGGAGTCCTGCCGTATCCGATTACCTTCTTACTCACCGACATCCTCTCAGAAATCTATGGTCGAAAGAAGACCAATGCCGTTGTTTATACCGGTTTTTTTGCCTCACTTTTTGTCTTGTTTATGCTTTTTCTCGGCAGTCTTTTTCCGTCTATTGAGGATTCTCCCGTAAGCGATGAGTACTACAATACCGTTTTTCAAAACTCATGGAGAGTTATCTTGGCCTCCATGGTGGCCTACCTTACCGCACAGCTCGTGGACGTGAGGTTGTTTCATTTCTGGAAAAATCTGACCAAGGGTAAAAAGCTCTGGTTGCGAAACAATGCCTCCACCATTCTCTCTCAGCTGGTGGACACCACCTTGGTTGTTCTGGTGCTCTTCGTCGGAGTTTTGCCCTTCGAGCGAATCGGAGATTTTATTTTCGACGGATGGTTTTTCAAGGTCTTGGTCGCCTTAGTGGATACGATTTTTATTTACCTCTTCATTTGGCTTATTCGCCGGCGATTTGAGCTTAAACAAGGAGAAGAAATGGATTTTCTGTAAATAGGAATCAAACAATGAATTTCAAAAGACGGTGCCAAAATTCTAAAAAACGTAGATTTGCGCTTGCTAAAATCGGAACTTCACGCATGTTGAAAATCAAAGCATCCATCATATTCTTTTTTCTCGCAGCATTTGCGGTTCAAGCTCAGGTTTACGATCCCGTTGATTGGACATTTGAAGTAGAAAATACGGGCGACAACACAGCTGACTTGGTTTTCTCGGCTACCATAGAGGAAGGTTGGCACGTCTATGCTACAGAGCTTCCTTCGGATATGGGACCTATCCCGACATCGGTAACCCTTGATGAAAGTCCAGATTTCGAAGTAAAGGGAACGTTGAAAGGAGGGAAGTACAAGACGGAGTACGATCCAAATTTCGACATGGATCTGAATTATTACGACAAGAAAGCGGAGTTCAAACTCCCCATAAAGCGCTTGTCGGAGAAGGATTTCACTGCTTCGGGCTACCTCACTTTCATGGTTTGCAACGATGAGATGTGCCTCCCTCCTGAAGATCTCGATCTTGCGATGAAGGTAGAAGGAGCGGAGGCATCAAGCACAGTAGAGTCGAAAGCACAGCCCGCCTTGGAACCCATTTCTATCCAACCCATTTCTGAATCAGAAGTTTTAGAGCCCGTCAAATGGGATTTTTTCGTGGAAGAAGAAACCGATTCTACCGCTGTTTTGGTGGCAGAGGCTGTCATAGAAGCCCCGTGGCACCTCTACTCGGTCAACATTGACATCGACGATGATGGGCCACTGCCAACGGAATTTGTCTTTGAGGAAGTCGAAGGCTATTCGCTAGTGGGGAAGCCGACCGAGAGCAAGCCAAAAACGGAATACGACCCCGTATTCGACATGGAGATTGACTTTTTTGAAAAAGAGGCGAGGTTTACTCAAAAAGTTAAGAAGGAATCCGTTGATCCCATTTCGGCTAAAGGCTATGTGAATTACATGGTATGCGATGAGTCCAAATGCATCATGGAGCAAGCAGAATTCAGCTACACTGTAAAAGGAGCATCCGAAATCTCAACTTCCGATGAAGCG
>DATFKV010000281.1:0-4563 GCA_035268465.1 Cryomorphaceae bacterium
TTGCCTTCCAGGCTACATATAAATCCTGCGCCACAATTGTCGTGTTCGAATTCGGGCCAGTAAAGACCTTGTTGTTTTGGCATGTATTTTCTTGATGGTTTATTAAAGACCCGATACACGCTTTTCTTCTCTCAGCTTCAACATTCATGCATAAACCGCTTAAGCCTACTCATCGGGACACTGAAGAATAAGATTTTCGGACTGATAACCATTCACTTTTATCGTATTCATTACTGAATAATGCAAAGTATTCATGTTTCACTGATAGTCTGTGAAAAGTTTCAAATATCAATAAGGATTAGAACATGAAAGCGAGAGCGCACATTTTTGGCATAAGGAGTTTTGCTCAACAAAAAGACCTTTTTACAAATTACCAAGTGTGAAAAGAAATTGAACTACAGAAACAGCGTATACACGCTTCTCGACAATTTAACATGACAATGGTTACACTAAAAAAAAAGGGGAATAATCTGCTCGCGCTAGTTACGGCAAAGAGATTCCTGAGAGGGAAGTGGCAAACGCATGAAGTAGAACAGACGGCGAAAAAAGAAATGATCAAGCCACCTTTGCCGGTTGTTTACAGTTTTGCATGATCTGATGAATATTTTCATCCTTCACCTCTCGAAGGCGGTCAGCAAAGGCTAAAAATTCCTCGTAGACGTCATCCAATTGTAGCTTGGTGAGTTCATACCCTAACTTCTTGGCTCGATAGGCCAATGCGGCGCGTCCACTTCTGGCAGTGAGTACAATGGTTGAATCAGAAACACCTACATCGGTAGGATTAATGGATTCATAGGTCTCGCGGTTTTTGATCATTCCATCTTGGTGGATTCCCGAACTGTGGGCGAAAGCATTTGACCCCACGATCGCTTTATTGGGTTGAACCGGAATTCCCATAATCTCTGAGACCAGAGTGCTGGTGCCATAAAGCAATTTGGAATTCACACTTGTTTCCAAGTTCAAATAGGGATGTTGACGCAACACCATCACTACCTCTTCTAAAGAAGTATTCCCGGCTCGTTCCCCTATACCGTTTATCGTACATTCAATTTGCCTGGCTCCGTTCATCACGCCCGAGATGGAATTCGCGGTAGCTAAACCCAAATCATTGTGGCAGTGGCAGGAAAGAACGGCATTCTCAATTCCTACCACATTATCATTCAAGTACTTTATCTTGGCTCCATAGTCGTGCGGCAGACAGTAACCGGTCGTATCGGGAATGTTGAGAACCGTTGCCCCGGCCTTTATAACCTCCGAGCAGATATAAGCCAAAAATTCATTGTCCGTACGCCCTGCATCTTCAGCATAAAACTCCACATCATCGACAAAGGATTTGGCGAAAGTTACCGCCTCTACTGCTCTTTCCACTACTTGCTCTCGCGTAGCATTAAACTTGTATTTAATATGTAAGTCTGACGTACCAATACCTGTATGAATTCGAGGCTTTACGGCATGCTCGAGCGCCCTCGCGGCCGACTCTATGTCGCTTTTCACAGCTCTGGATAGTCCACACACGGTCGCATTCTTTACCGTTTTAGCAATAGCTTCTACTGATTTGAAATCTCCGGGGCTGGAAATGGGAAATCCCGCCTCTATGATATCTACACCAAGTTCATCCAGCCTTCTGGCAATAACTAACTTTTGTTCGGTGTTCAACTTGCAACCGGGAACTTGCTCACCATCCCTCAACGTAGTATCAAAAATTTGAACTTTTTCAGAACTCATATCGACAGTTTTGGACCAAATGAAAATTTTATTTCGAGCGAACATAAAATCTTAATTACTTTTAACTCAGTCCACTCCTGAAAATCTTACAATGCTTAACCCATGCCCTCAGAACATACACCTCTGATGTGCAGACATATAGATACAGAATCATTACGATGGTCAACAGGCAAAAGGACTCACTATTCATTTTGATCAAGGCTCTTACCAAGTCGGAAAAGCGTCAATTCAGGCTTTATACCAATAGGTTGGGAGTAAATTCTGAAGCCAAGTTTATGGCTTTGTTCAACCTCCTCGATAAGGCTGGTGACTACAACGAAGAGGCAATTTTAAAATCCGGAATTGTAAAAAAACAACAGCTTTCAAACTTAAAGGCGCACTTGTACCGACAAATATTGGTTAGCCTGCGCTTGTCTCCTTCGCACAAAAATATACGTATTCAGCTCAGAGAGCAGCTGGACTTCGCCGTAATACTATACCAAAAAGGACTCTACAAACAGAGCCTCAGGTTGCTGGAAAAAGCAAAAGTCTTGGCGGTCGAAAACGAACAAAAATCGATTGCGTTAGAGATAGTGGAATTTGAAAAAGTCATTGAATCACAATACATCACTCGAAGTATAAGCGGACGCGCAGACCAATTGGCCGTGGAAGCCAAAGAACTGAGCCGCATGAATACTGTCGCGAGTAAGCTATCTAATCTATCGTTGCAGCTCTACGGAACCATGCTGAAATCGGGATATGCCAAAAACGATGAAGAAATGCAGCGCGTAACAAATTACTTCAAAGCCCGAATGCCTGACTTTGATATTGGTGAGCTCGGCTTTCGCGAAAAGCTTTGGCTTTACAAGGCTAATCTTTGGCATAGCTTTTTGACACAAAACTTTTTGTCGACTTATAAAAACGCCACGCGTTGGGTAGAACTCTTCTATCGTGAGCCAAAAATGATCACACAAAATCCCGTCTGGTTTTTAAAAGGAAATCACTATCTGCTGGAGTCTCTCTTCCTTATGCGCCACTATTCAAAGTTCAAGACTGCTTTATATGCCTTCGAAGAAACGATTGGCAGTCCCGGTTTTCCCAAAAATGAAAACAATGATGCCCTCTCATTCTTACACGTCTACATCAATAAACTCAATCTTCATTTTTTGGATGGCTCTTTTGCTCAAGGCCTTTATTTGGTTGATGAGATTGTCGAAAAGATTGAAGTTTACAAGGATCGCTTGGACGCTCATCACATCATGCTTTTCTACTACAAAATTGCCTGTCTCTATTTCGGGCTGGGAGATCACGCGCAGTGTATCGCTTTTTTGGAAAAAATAATAGATAATAAAGACTTAAGCATGCGCGAAGACCTTATGTGCTTTACGCGCGTTTTGAATCTGCTTGCACGATACGAAGCCGGCTTGGATGAGAATTTTGAGCGTTATTTGAAAAGCACCTATAAATTTTTGATCAAAATGAATGAATTGCACGAGGTGCAGCGCGAAATGATTCGTTTTTTGCGCAATCTGGATCTGGGTAAAGTACTTCCACTTCAGCTGAAAGCAGAATTCGAGAAACTGCATACGAGACTCAAAATCTACGAAGATCATCCATACGAAAAGCGGGCATTCATGTACTTGGATGTGATATCATGGTTGGAAAGTAAAATCGAAGACCGACCTGTAGGAGATATTATCACTGAGAAGGCAAAGTTGCTGGGGCGAGATTAAGTGTTTGTTGCTCCGGGCCCAATCGCTTGCTACTCTTTCTCCAAAAGTCCGGAGCATAGGTATAGGAACGAGATCCATTTAAAAAAATAGCTTGCCTTTAACCAAGGTGTTTGGTCCTGCTTGCAACCTGTCTGATCAGAAGGAAATGCCACCAAGGTTAAGATACCAAGACATTTGATTGGGACCTTGTGACCATTTAATTATGTGAATTCTGAAATAATTTGGTCTGAAAGAATCTTTCGTTTACTTTTGGCCCTTCAGCAATGAAAAACACAAGTCAAAATATTTGGTGGTGGACTTCCTTCAAACAAGAAGAGAAGCGCTGACCGTTTTATACCCAAACGAATTTTATAAGCCTGCTTCTTGCAGGCTTTTTTTATGTCTGAAAATGAAGAAATTGAAAATCTATAACACCCACGAAAGGCTGCTGGCCGATACGCTGACGCCGGTGGCCATTTACCTTCGGCTGCGGGATCACTTTCCGAACAGCTTGTTGCTGGAAAGTTCCGACTACCATTCCAAAGCCGATAGCTTGAGCTTCATCTGCCTACAGGCCATGGCGGGGTTTGAAGCTACCGGGAAGAACTTCGAGTACCACTTCCCCAATGAGAAACCGGTAAGCGGAACTTCAGAGAGTTTGAATGCGATCATGCCGAAGTTCGAAAGCTTCATCAACGCCTTTGAGGTGGAAAAAGCTGAGTTGCCTTTTGATACGGCGGGACTCTTCGGCTACTCCTCCTTTGAGTCGATTCAGTATTTCGAAGAGATCGAACTCAAGGTCAAACCATCGGAAAACAAAGCCAACCCCGACCTGAAGTATCAGCTCTTTCGCTACGTGATCGTCATCGATCATTTCAAAAACGAGCTCTACATCGTCAAGCACGACACCGGTCCGCTGGAGCAAGACGATAAGGACATAGCCAGGCTGAAGTCCTTCCTGCAGGTCAACCACAGCGCTCAATTCTCATTCAAGACGGTCGGGGAGGAATCTTGCAAAAACAGCCCTGAGGAGTTTAAATCGATGGTGACCAAAGGAATCGCTCACTGCCAGAGAGGCGATGTGTTCCAAGTGGTGCTCTCGCGCGAATTCAATCAAGGATTTAAAGGAGACGACTTCAACGTTTAC
>DATFKV010000282.1:0-2786 GCA_035268465.1 Cryomorphaceae bacterium
CCTCAACGATGGAGTGGAGAAAGAGGCTGACAAAAATACCCAAGGGAAAAGGATTCTTCACCGAGAGATTGTGGTGGATATGGCCGTGTTCCACCCCTCTGGAGAAGTAGTCCATGACCATTTGTACCAGAAAGCCGAGCAAAATATAAAGTCCGGCATCGTGGCCCAAATGAATGTAGATTTCAGGAAGCAAATGCAGTATGGCCAGCGCAAACAGATATGCCCCGCTAAATGCCAGCAGCACTTTTACATCCTTTGTCACCCTTCCGTGCAGGTACATGCCACCAATACCGGATGCCACTCCTACCGCAAATAATATGAGAGCAAATGACCAATTCATGGTTTGCGAGCTATGAGGATTAGTCTCGAAGATTCTTCGGGGTCAAAATCGTCAAGGTTATAATTCCCAAAAGTATCGAGAATCTCAAAACCGGTGCGGTGGAACATGCCCATGAAATCTTCTTTCGTCAGGGCTTTTACCCTTTCGTGGAAAGTATATTCACGATCGCCATCTTCGATTTCAATAGTCTTGACGATAAACCCATCTTCGTTGGTTCTCGTGATCTTGAAGTTTACCCCGTCAATTTCCATTTGCTCAAGCGGAACCAAGCCTTGCGTGACCTTCTCCACGTTCATAAAATCAAGCACGACTTTTCCTTTGGGTTTCAGCTCTTGGGCAATGGCCGCCAAGACCCGTTCATTTTCTTCCAAGCTCTCGAAATAGCCGAAGCTGGTGAAGAGATTCAATACATAGTCGAAAACGGATTCGCCAAGAGGCTCGCGCATATCGTGTTGCACAAAGTGCAGTTGCTCGGTGCTTCTTTTTTTTGCAAATCGTATGTTTTCCTCAGCGAGATCGGCACCTGTGACTTCAAATCCTGCTCGACTCACCGTAAGGCTATGGCGTCCTTTTCCACAAGCGAGATCGAGAAAATGAGATCGCTTGTTAGGCGCTAAATACTTGAGCAGGTTGTGTATAAAACGCTTTGCCTCCTCCTCATCGCGGTTGCGGTAGAGAAGGTGGTAGTAGGGAGAGTTGAACCAGGTGCGATACCAGGACTGATCTGATTTGGGAGACGGTTTCAATGCTTGAAAAATCAGGCTGCGAAGCTAGGAAATAAAGCGATGTAATTTAATTAACACAGCCTTGAAGAAATAATTGGACCAATTAAAGATGCGACCAATCTCAAAAAACTATATTTGACAAAACGTTAAGTTTTGACAGAGATTCACGAAATTTTTGATCTGTACGACTCAATGGAGAAAAAGAACATCATGCTCTCCTTTAAGGGCGAGATGTCTACGGACCTTCTTACATCCATTCTGCAGATCATAGAAAATAAGCTTGATCGTTTTGGCGAAAGCTCAAAGGTCAAGAAGCGCATGTTCAACATTATGGTTGAATGTCTGCAAAACTTGCATCACCACATCACTCAGCCTGCCAAGGATGCCGGCAAAGACATGCCCTCTGTCATTGTAATGGTGGCCAAGAATCTAACGGGGTACTCCATCATCACCGGAAACTTCGTTGAGGATAAAGAGGTTGGAGACCTGAAAAATCGATTGGAAGAAATCAACTCCATGAACAGTGAAGAAGTGAAACAACTTTATAAGTCCGTTCTCGCGGAAGGCAAAATGTCTGAGAAAGGCGGTGGTGGATTAGGAATGATCGATATTGCTCGAAAGAGCGGAGAAAAATTGGATTTTGGTTTTATCCCTTTTGGAGAGGATAAGTCATTTTTTAGTTTGAATGTCAAAGTAAAATAAAGAACCAACTGCTCAAATGGACAGCATTAACATAGAAGGAACCCCAAAAACACCTACCGTAAAGTTTGACGAACAGTCAGGCGTCTTGGTTATTCGCGGAAGATCTATCCCCGAGAATTCCATTGATTTTTACAAACCTCTGAACGATTGGCTGGATGCCTATGCCGAAGGAGATGGCCAGGGATTGACATTAAATATGGAATTGGAGTACTTCAATACCAGCAGCTCGAAATGCATACTCGACGTTTTTAAAAAGTTAGAGAACATCTCTAAGCAAGGGAAAAGAGTTGCGGTAAAATGGCACTACGAGGAGGATGATGAGGACATGTTAGAAGCCGGTGAAGATTATGACGCCATAATCGATATCGAATTTGAGATGGTTAAGGTCGAAGAGATCTGATCACTTTTTTCGCGGCAGCCTGACATTGTCTTCCATCAGTCGCATCATTCCCGGAAATACATCGAAGAAGAGGCACAAGATCAACAGAATGGTCATGCCCCAAATAACCATTAGGTTGGCAAAGAATGTATCAACAAAGTTTCCGAAGAGTTTCTTGGCAGGGGCATAAAAATGCGCGCTGAAAAAGTCGGAATTGTAAGGCATTAAGTATATCAAGTCCTTCTTCTGGATCAACTGACCATTGTGTTCGGCTATGTAGTTGAGGTCATTTCGATTGGTAGCGAAAACCTCTAGCTGGTCATTTTTGAAATTGTCGAAAAGCAATTCATATTGGCCCTCTTCGTTGCTCTCCCGAGTCATCGCGTATATGGCATTTTCTTTTTCGCTCTCCGCTTGGTTGTAAACCTTCCGGTAATGTTCTTCCAGTAAGTCGAGGTGGTCGCGAAGTTGGGAAATGTGGTCAATACTAATTCCTTCGGGCGTCAATTGATTCACGTCGTTGAACCTAATCCCTTGTAAAAAGGCATTTTCTTTTTGAAGTTCATTTCTCAAAACGGTCAGTTCTGATTCGAGCTCAATCGTCGCAGATTCGTCATCGATGATTCTGGAAACACGAGCG
>DATFKV010000283.1:0-10936 GCA_035268465.1 Cryomorphaceae bacterium
GAAGCGATCGCTCAAAGCGCCCAATACGGGAGCAAAAAAGAACTGCATCAAGGCGTAAGCTCCGAGCAGCCATCCGCCGATTCGAGAGGCTTCACTGAGTCCCGAGCCCGAAAGCTCTGTGAGCAATGACGGGAGAACGGGAATGATCACTCCCACCCCAATCACGTCTATCAAAATGGTGATGAAAATAAATACGAGAGATGCTTGTGAACCTTTGCGCGCCAACGGTGAAATCAATTAATCAAGTGACAATTGTGAAAATGAAAGGAACTAAAGACCAAATTAATCACAATTGTTTGCGAACTGTCTTCAAGATCGGACGCAAGTGTACTTACTCCTCAGAGCTTAAAGCCTTAAATAAAATATATTTTAGGGTTGCCGGGTTAGGTCCAGGGAGTAAAATAACTGTATAGGGTAAAAATTCATGATGGATTGAATAGGAAGCATTAGCGCTCAGAGAGGGCAAGAAAAGCCCGATAACATGAGTTCGCCGAGGCACGTAAAGCCTTGACGCGGGATCTGCGACGAAGCGTTCTGTTGAGTCGGTTTTCGAGTGGCAATGCTTTTTCAGAGCTCTCATCGATCGCGACTGCGCTTTGAGCATTCCACGAAAACCCGATCAACCATCGGGATCTGCTGCCTCATAATTTTGGCTAAATCCATTAAAATATCGCATTTTATTCGCGTATGATTTCTCATCAAAAAAGCCGAGTGCCCTGAATTACCGAGCTAACACAATTTTCTCTGACAGCCTTATCTGGTCATTGGCCAATAGGAGGTTATACATACCTGAAGGAAGAAAGTGTAGGTCTAGATTTTCAATGGTATTTACAATCTCTTTCTGAAAAACCATGCGCCCCGTCATATCCACAACATAAACTACTGCAGGGCCTATATTACTCTCTATGGTAAGGTTTCCGGAAGAAGGAGTAGGATAGAATTTTAATTCCGTCTGATATAGGGCCGATTCTGAATTGCTCAATAATATACCTGCCTCGCAGGAAAAATCAGAAAGTGATGCAACTCCTTCTATTCCAAGCTGACCTTGATCATTCAATCCGGTACCACATATTTCAATATTTTGACCTTTCAGCCCAATGGTATGGTATCCAAAAAGCCCATTGGCGGTCACCAAGCCTTCTGATGCTGACACGAGATTCCACGCCGTTTCAGAAACTATAGCTGAGGGAGTTAGTACGTTCGAATTACTTGACCCTATTCCCAACTGACCAAATCCATTAAATCCCCAACCAAAAAGTTCACCATCGGGTGAAATAGCGAATGCGTAAGCTGTGCCCGTCTCAATGCCTGCCCAAGATTCATCTCCTATTTGGGTTGGTATACTAACGTTAAGGGTATTACCAAGTCCCAATTGGCCATTGCCATTGAAACCACAAGACCAGATAGATTCATCGCTCTTTCTTAGTAATGAAAATTCAAAACCCGCTTTGACCTCTACCCAATCGGTGTCTTCCCCTACTTGCGTGGGTGTCAATGTCTCTTGGTTATTTCCAATTCCCAATTGACCTCCGAAGTTTGCACCCCAAGCCCAGAGGGTTCCATCGGCTTTAATTGCGAGTGAGTGCCCCCCTCCTGCAGAAATCGAAACCCAATCCGAACTCTCGCCTACTTGCGCAGGTTCTACGACATCCGTTGTCGTTCCATCTCCGCATTGTCCGTTGAAATTAAATCCCCAAGACCACAAAGTACCGTCTGTCTTTATGGCCAAACTGTGTCCCTGGCCCGCGGCAATGCTTTGCCAGTCGGTATCTGTTCCGATTTGCACGAGCATTTGAATATCTTCGGTACTCCCTTGGCCAAGCTGATAAACACCATTGCCTCCCACACCCCAAATGCTCCCGTCATCTTTCTTGACGAGCAGATGCACGGCGCCTGCTTCCGCATCGATCCAGACGTTTTCCGTGCCGACTTGGGTGATTTCATTCAGCGAGAGATTGTTTCCTTGGCCCAGTTGACCGTTGCCGTTAAAGCCCCATGTCCATAAGGTATTATCAGATCGCACTGCCGCTGAGAATTGTGCTCCTGCACTGAGATCAGACCAATTGAGCTGGGCTTGAACTAAAGTGCCTAAGAGTAATAAGCAAAAAGTTTGAATGATCTTTTTCATAATGTGATATCAAAAGTATTTTCTCTAATCCAAAAGTAACCCTGAAGACCCATTATAAATTGGTGAATTGGGACATTACCGGAGTTTCCAAAAAGTATCTGCCTCCCCGATCGAAAGTATTTCCTTGAGCTCTTTGCGGGGATTATAACCCGTAAACTTTTTAAAATGATGAATAAATTCGGATTGGTCATAGAACTCACTGCCTAGAGCCACATCGATTAGTCGAGGCTTATTCGCGGCATCCATATATAGCTTAAGCGCACGCCTGAATTTTACAACATTGATATATGTTTTTGGACTGCAACGGCAATGATCGAGAAACAATCTTCCAATCGTTCTTCTTGACAAGCCAACCTCGGTGGCTACCTCATTTACATTAATATTCCCGTGGTTACGAGTAATTAAATCCACTGATTTCTTCAATCGTTCCTCACCAAAGGATTTTTGCTCAGACACAAAGAAAGCATCAAGCAATTTCACCTTTTTATCGCTATCCGTTTCTTGAAATACCTGGCGCAAAACAGGAGCCAACCGTTCTTTAATTTCGCCGTTTATGGCACCTACTCCATGCTTCTCAGGCACCAACTCTGACAGCTTTTCTTTTATGAAGTGGTTGAATCCAAGCGGCTTGAACACCACTCCTATTTTGGTGTAAGGTCTTTTTATGTGGACATGAAAGGCTTTTGGCTGAATGGCCGAATAGCAAACAAAAAATTCTTGATCAGATGGCACTGCTACCGATTTGATTTGAAGATTCTCAAGGACGGAATTCTTGTAAATGGTAAGCGCATTATGGGTATTTGGGTAAAAAACAAATTCGTAAGCTCCATCCATCGAGCGAGATTCGTGAAAATAGTAATAGTCTATATACGGCGTCAATCTGTTGATCGCAGGCCTTGCCGTAATAAAACTATCTATCTCCATACCTCAGTTTAATTCCAAAAGTAAATCAAAAGGCCTGAATGCAAAAAAAGGGAATACAAAGCAGGATACAACGGACTGAGATTTCTGCTGCATTTTGGACTATGACAGTGAGATATCCTCTGATTTTGGTGAGACCACCCCGAGCTTAGCAGTTGTGCGGATTTACCCCAAAACTCTTCAGCCTTCTTAAGAAAATGAAGGGGGTGACGGCTGTAACGATCACTTAGAGCTTCCAAAACGGGAGAAAAAATGAATTGCATCAGATTCTAAGCTTCCGTCAGCTATGCTCTGATCCGAGAGGCTTCACTGACGAGAGATGCTTGTGAACCTTTGCGCGCCAAAAATGAAATCGATTAAAAATGCGACAATTCAGAATGTACAATGACTAAAAAGTCAATTCATTCCTATTTGTTCAATGATCTCATTTTGAGAATCAGGCCGCAAATATAATTTTTACAAGGTTAATGAAGCGTTAAGATTCAAAGTGCTATGTCATATTCTATCCATCTTGCCTCTTCGTAAAATGAACAGGCCATTATCGCACGAAGCTTTAAGACGAGATTACCAAAACAACGCTCACATCGATCTCGTCAGCTATCACGAATCCCCCGTAACTTTCTCCAAGGTTAAAGTCTTCTCGGGCAATGGTAAAATCAGAACTGAGTGTTACTTGATCTCCTTTGGTTTCTAAGACTCTAAAGTCTGTTTCAAAAGGCCTATTGATTCCTTTTATGGTTATCGAACCCTCTAATCGATAAGTCGAATCGTCTATCTCAGAGATGTTAGTCGAACTAATTGTGATGACGGGATGGTTCTCCACATCAAAAAAGTCCTCGGTTCGTAAGTGTTCGTCTCGTTTTTCGTTTCCTGTATCCACGGTTGAGGCTTTAACAGAAAGGTCAAAAATCGAATTCTCAGGATTTGATTTTGAAAAAACCGCTTTCCCGTTCACTTCACCGAAGGTTCCTTCCACGGTGTTGACCCATAAGTTATCCACTTCAAAACTTATCTCGGAGTCCAAAATATCAGACTGCGCGTACCCGATCAGAGGAAGGAAGAGTAGAAATAAAAACCCTTTTTTCATTTAATACTCCGTTATGGGATGCACTGCTTTCTCCCCTAGGCTTTCTATGAGGATTTTGTTCAATGCTTCGTCACAGTATTGCGCGTCTCCGTGCATTTTATCCAAGGTTTCGGCAATATTGGGCATACCTAACTCCAAAGCATAAGTGCGACAGGTGCGGTATCCGGAGATGTCGTGGTGCTTAATGTGCTGCACGGCCACGGCTATTCCCACATCGATGATCTCTTCGTCTACCGAGCGGCTGATCACTTCCATCGCTTCGTGAATCAATGCTTTGGTGCCTTCGCAGGTTTCGCCCTCGGCATTGCGTTCGATCGCATCAAATATTTCGGGAAGCTCATGCATGTGTTCTCTATTGTTTAGAACAACGGTAGAAATGATATTCTTGAGCTCGTGGTCGGTAATGCGCTTTAGAAGCTTTGGCAAAAATTCGTTCTGTTGCTTAGCGGCATCGTATCGATCGCGGAGCTGTTCGGTAAATAAGTCTTTGAGATTGACTATGGTTGATCCTCTTTCCATGACTTTCAGTTTTTAGGTGGTTTACTGTTACTCTAAATGTAGAAAAACCAACCAAATAAAAACGTGATAAATGTCATCCTTTGGTGCGGTAGAGGTCTTTTAGCTTCGCGTATTTTAAAAAGACCGAGTGTGCAGAGTTACGCGCTATCACGTATCCGTAAAACCCATCGCGAAAGCCACCCTTAATTACCATGTCTCTAAAAAAGCGAAAAGCGGGATTGACGATGAAATTATACCAATGCGCTTTCTTGCCCCGCTCGTACATGACTTGCGCTTTGATGGATGAAAACTTATTGATCGTATCCAGGTGCTGATCGATGGTGTAAAAGGAATAATGCAAAAGATCGCCTTTCAGATGCGCCTTCATGCTCCCTATATCCAATTCGCATCGATCGTGTGGATTGCGCCCCGCCCAGCGGGCTTTGCGCTTGTCGAAGAGGCGCAATTTTTTGTCGGGGTACCAACCTGTGTGGTGAATCCACTTCCCGCAGTAATTCGTAAGTCGGTTCATCTCATAGCCGGTGGCGATAAAATTGGCCTTGGCTTTGAGAATGGATTCCTTCAATTCAGGAGTAAGCGCCTCATCAGCATCCAGCGAAAGCACATGATCGTATTTGGATTGCGTCAGCGCGTAATTCTTCTGCTCGATATACCCGCCAAACGGATGCTGAACAAACCGCACTCCTTTCTCGCGGCAAATGGCTTCTGTTTGATCGGTAGAAAAACTGTCAACCACCACGATATCTTCCGCCACACCTTCCAAGCTATCGAGGCATCGGCCGATATTCTTTTCCTCGTTGAAAGTGATGATTACCGCAGAAATGGGAGTCATGGAGTAGAATCGTTTATTGCTTCACCGTTTCGTCCAACCATTGGAAAAATTCGTTTTGCCAAACGAGCCCGTTTTGTGGAGACAATATCCAGTGGTTTTCTTCCGGAAAGTAAAGCAAGCGACTTTTAATGCCTTGTTGCTGCGCCGCCGTGAAAGCCTCCAGCCCCTGCCCGATGGGCACGCGGTAGTCCTTTCCTCCTTGGATGATCAAAATGGGCGTATCCCACTGATCCACAAAATTGATCGGGTTGAACTCTTCGTACGTCTTTTGCGCTGCGGCATTGTCCTTTTCCCAATACGGTCCGCCTGTATCCCAATTCACAAAGAATAATTCCTCCGTAGTTCCGTACATACTCTCCAGATTGAAAACCCCGTCGTGTGCGATGAAGGACTGAAACCTGCCTTCGTGGATTCCCGCCAGAAAAAAAGCGGAATAGCCTCCGTAGCTGGCGCCCACACAACCCAATCGATCCTTGTCCACATAGGGCTCTTTGGCCACCTCGTCGATGGCAGATAAGTAATCGTCCATCACTTGGCCACCCCAATCTTTGGAGATGGCTTCATTCCACTCCACCCCGTGTCCGGGCATCCCGCGGCGATTGGGCGCCACCACGATATAACCTTGAGAAGCCATCAATTGAAAATTCCAGCGGAAACTGTAAAACTGGCTCAATGCCGATTGAGGCCCTCCTTGAGTGTACAAAAGGGTCGGGTATTTCTTTGACTCGTCGAAATCGGGTGGAAAAATCACCCAAGTGGTCATCTCTTTTCCGTCGGTGGTGGGCACCATTCGCTTTTCTACGCTCGGTAGCTTCATGGCTGCGTAGGTTGCTGTATTGACTTCCGTCAAAGGCCGCATCGTTCCCTTCTTCAGGTTGATGGCATAATACTCTCGCGCATGATTCATATCGTTTCGCCCGGCGATAATTTCCTTGCCGACTTGCCCCACCAGCCCCGAAACGTCAAATTGACCTTCGGTAATTTGATCGATCAAGGCCTGACCGGTAGATTTCTCGGGCACGGTAAGTTGAAACAACTGAACGGTTCCGCCTGTGGGAGCGGTGAACCAAATGTTTTTTGAATCATCACTCCAAATGAATTCGCGTACCGTTCCGTCCCACATTGCGGTCAGGTTTACAGGGTTTCCGTTGTACATCACTTTGATGTCATTCTTATCGGCTTCGTAGCCTTCGCGCTCCATGGAGAGGTATGCCAGTTTTCCGTCATTTGAATAAGAAGGGCTCGTGTCGTATCCTTTATTTCTTTCGGTGAGGTTGGTGGTTTCTTTCGTCTCGAGACTGTAGCGGTACAGGTCAGTATTGGTGCTGTTTACGTACTCCGTTCCAAACAATTTCTTGCAGACATAAACCACTGCTGATCCATCCGCATTCCAAGTGTAATCTTCAGAGCCACCAAAAGGCATGGTAGGTGAATGGTAAGGTTTTCCTTCCAGTAAATCCGTCTTCTCACCCGTCTCCACGTTCTTAATCATCACGTGATTGTAATAGCCGTAATCCCACTCGTCCCAATGGCGAACGTGCAGATCATCGTAAATCATTGCATCGCTCTTTTCCAAATTCGGATAAATATCCGATGACCTGACATCTCTGACCTGAACTCTTTCGTCCATCAATAGGAATTTGCCGTCAGGCGAAAGTTTGGGATCGCGCAAGAGCTCCGTTGGCTGACTGATATCTGCACTTTCTCCCGTCTTGATTTCCACGGCATAGGTCTCAGAGTCGAAGGTATTGCTATCAATATCAGGGGTGGTCACGGAGTAGATGAGGTACTTTCCATCTTCGGAAATACCCTTAGCACCTACCCTTCCGAGTTCCCAAAGTTTTTCGGGGGTCAAAACCTGAGCAGCTACCGCAACGGGCAGAAGAAAGAGAAAAAGGAAATTGATTTTTTTCATGTTAAAGCCATTTTTTTCGATGAAAGTAATAAAGCATAATGGATGCAATGGAAATTAAGGCGGCCCAAAATACGGGATAAGCATATTTGTATTCCAATTCGGGAAAATACTGAAAATTCGTTCCGTACACACCCGCCAAAAAACTCAACGGAATAAAAATAACGGAGAAAACCGTGAGCACGCGTATGGTATCGTTCAAGCGACTGCTCAAGGTATTGTGGTAAATGGCGAGAATATCGTTGAGTAATTCTCGGTATATTTCAATTGCTTCCGCTGCTTGGGTAGTATGATCTTGCAAATCTTTAATAAAAGGAATGGTCTTACTACTGATTAAATTTGATTCACTCTTTTCATATTGAAAGGCCATTTCCAAAACGGGGCGCACAAAGCGTCTGAGGACGTTTATTTCTCTCTTGTACCCGTTGATTCGTTGAAGTTGCTCTGCTTTGACATCGATCAGAAGTTCGGTTTCGAGATTTTCGATCTCGTTCCCGAAAAATTCGATGCTCACAATATAATTGTCTACAATGGCATCCAGTAATGCAAAAGCGAGGTAGTCGCTACCGCGTTCTCTGATTTTTGTTGTTTGATGAATGATGCGGTTTCTGATGCTGTCAAAAACATCGCCTCGGGCCTCTTGAAAGCAGAGCACGTAGTTTTTTCCGGCTATGATTGAAACCTGCTCAGCTTCCACATTATTGCTGGCCGAATCGATATTGAGCATTTTAAGAATAAATGTATTCTGGTCTGAGAATTCCTCATACTTGGCTCGTTGGCCTGTGTTGAGCACATCTTCTTGCATGAGGGGGTGTATGCCGAAGATATCACCCAATTCACGAATGATTTCAATATCGTGCAATCCGTAAATATCAATCCAAGTAACCGCTTTTTCAGTCAGCAATTCGGGCAGATCACCCGTTTTTAGCTCTTCGAAAGTTTCGCAGGATGCGGGACTGTAACGCAGTGCACTGATGGAAACCTCTTCTGTTTTTTTGTTTCCCACAAAAATCAGCGAGCCCGGCGCCGCACCGATTTTATTACTGTCTTTTGGAAGAAATTTAGCCATTGTTTTTCAATTTGACCCGGTGCGCAGGCACAGGGATTTCAATTCCTTCCTTTCGAAAGCGTTCGGAAATGGATTTGTATAAATCCGTTTTCAAGTCAAAGCCACTGATGTGGTCTTTGCTCCAGCACACCGCTCGCAATTCGTAGTAGTACTCACGCCAGCCCAGAACGCGAACACTTACCTTTGGTGCCCCCTCATTTTTTTCGACTTCAGTGCGGGAATCGATCAGAATAGGATGCTTTTCCGCTTCGTCTTGAATTAGTGAAATGGCTAAATCAAGATCAGTCTCAAACCCCACGTGGATGAAAAGAAAATTCCCGACCTCTTCCTCGCGTATGGCTGAATTGTGAATCACCTCCGAATCGATCATGGAATTGGGAATCACGTATCGCTTGTTTTCAAAATCGCGAATAATCGTGTGTCGGAGAGTGATATCTTCGACTATACCGAGCATATCTCGACTCACATTCACCACATCGCCCACTCGAAAAGGTTTGAAGACGACCAAAAATACTCCCGAGACGATGTTGGAAAAAGCGGCCTGGGAGGCAAAACCGATAATTGCCGCGAGGATTCCCGCTCCGGCAAAGAGCGACAGCCCCAATTCTTTCAACTCGGGAATGGTGTATAGAATAATGATCAAAGCGGCAAGTATGATCAAAAAGCGCAAGGCATTCTTGAGAAAAACGTAATGCGTCGGGTCATTGCGCATCTGACGCGATGATTCATTTAAGTAGCGCGACAACAGTGCCCTTAAAATCTTATGGACCAATAAGGACACAAGGATGACTATGAAAACGAAAAGGGCGTAATCAGCAGACTTAACACCAATCAGGTCGAGCATTTCTTAATTTTTGGTGAATAAGTTAACAAAAGGAATTTTAGCTCTTCGGTATTGACTATGCATAAGGCTAAACCGCATTCGAGATTTTAATCGGCCTACGTAGGGTTTGATTTGGAAAGGAAACCTTTAGTTCATAAGTACCTGAAGGTAGTGAAGAAACATCGAATGCCATTTGGTGCACTCCTTTTTCAATTTCTTGGTCAAATGCGGTGAAAAGCTTTTGTTCATCGGTAGAGTACACTTCGGCCCGAACCTGCGATTTGTAGGGCATGTCAAATTTCAATACTTCTTGCCCCGAGAGAACATCCTTTTCAAACGGAAAAAGATAGGGAAATGGGTCGTTGATATCTCTTCGACGCAGGTATTTCATCAGCCATTTGTAAAAAACAATGATAAACAGTACGATGGCGGATACGAGTAAGAATCGTTGAAAGGTCTCCATAACCGTTTAGAGTGCAATTATGCCTTCGATTTTATAAGCTTTCTTGTAGCAATCAACCACTTCCTGGGCACTGGTCATCACTTCTCGGGCTGTGATACTGGTGTATTTTCCATTTTTCGATTGCCTCAATCTGATCTCTGCCGTCTTGGCATTAAACAAGGCCTCTACTTGAGCCACCTTTTGATTATCGCTGGGCACAATAAATTTAAACAGATACATGCTTGGCCAGTCGTGAACTTGGTCGAGCGCGATTTTAAGCTTTACGAGTTTTGAATTGTCCATTGGGGGCAAAGGTACAATGCAGGGATGGAAAAATTGTTTTGATTAAAAACGCCAGCCGCATTCCACCGCTCCGGGTGCTTCAATACTTTTACGATATCGGGTCCATTCGGTAGTACCCAAGCCAATGTAAACATCAAAATAAAGCCTCTCGCCGAAGGTTCGCTGAACACCGGTTTGAATAAAAACACCGTTGGAGTTGTTGACGTTTGGCGCATTACCCCCATCCGTATAGGTCCACTGATCGCGTCTTGAGTAAACCAATGAGACGTAATTGGCCGAAAGGCTATTTCCCGTTTTTCCTTTGGCCATTCTGTTTTTGAGATTGTAGTAGTACCGGCCCTCTACATCAACGGTAAATCCGTTTTGATACCGTGTTGAATAGAAGCTACTTTCATTGGTTGCCGAAAATGCCTGTCTGAGCTTCAATTTCGCTTGAACCGAAAATGGCGCATCGCCTATTTTTTGCTCAATAGCCAACGAAGGCTGGAGGAAAATATCAAATGACTGACCTACGGCGAGCCGGAAAGAGTTGGCTACATTCAGCTTCAGCAGAAATCGCTCGGTGTCGAAACACTTTAATACGGGACACAAGCGGTCGTAGTCTAATTTCTTTTTGCTTTTGGTAGCGAAGGCTAAGCCAATGGAAGTAGTGGTTTCAACCAAAAAATACCGTTCATTGATGGTTTCAAATTCTAGGTCGTCTCCAATAAAATCGTACTCGGCAATATTTTCATTGACATATCCGGCTCGAATACCGAAATCGGCTAAGCCATTCCCGAGAAATCTACGTTGAAGTCCCAACTTAGCATAATAGTATTGAGAATACGGAGCGAGCCACCACCCATTGTTATTGAAGGCGTCAGCTCCCAAAGAAATATACATTCCACTCAAGGCGGATTG